>SBFZ01000380.1 GCA_006227095.1 Bacteroidota bacterium
ATCTCGGGTCTTGTGCCTATGCGCATGCGCGGACCCCAGATGCCGAACCCGGAGGAGACAATCACATGCGTTTTTCCAAACATTTTATATCCGTGACTGAGCTCAAACATGCTTCTGGTGATGAGGCTGAGCGGCCACATCTGCCCGTTGTGGGTATGCCCTGACATCTGCAGATCAACAGGTGTGCCTGCCAGTTGTGAAAGGTCATAGGGCTGGTGGTCAAGCAGAATTACAGGTGCTGCAGGATCAGTTTCAGCCAGAAGCTTTTCAAGAGGTTCACGCCTGCCGCCGGGTGACTGCATGGCTGTCCTGTCAATCCGGCCTATTAACTGAACGCCGTTCTCAAGCCTTATAACCTCATCCTTGAGGACCCTGATCCCCTTGCTTTCAATATAAGGGATAGATTTGCCAAGGTCACTCATGAACTCATGGTTGCCTGTTATGGCATACATGCCAAAGCGTGGTTCGGGAATCTCAAGGTGCGACAGGAGATCACCCCTCAATACCGGTCCTATACTGCCATCGAGCAGATCACCGAGAAAGAGTACCAGGTCTGGTTTTTCCCGGCTTATCATTTCCGAGAGATGTCTCATGCTTCGCTTGCGGATGATGCTTCCGAGGTGTATATCAGATACTGCAACTATACGCACTGGCTCACCGGATGGAAACTCCTTCGCAACCTCCAGATCATATTTTTTTGTCCCTGGAGTGATTGCATTGATGAATCCGATTATAATCAGCAGCACGACACCGGAGGATATGACCGTGAATATCCAAAGCCTCAGTTTCGGCAGGGCTTCCGGAGGTACAAGGTGAAAAGGTTTCTGAAGCAAAAGAAGGATGTCAACTGTCAGCCACGCAAGGAAGCCGTACAGCATGAATCCCATCCAGAAGCCGCCGGCAACATTAAGGATATCAGTCAGCAGGTTGGTCCATGTGTGTTCCAGGAATTTGCCGAGCACAAAGGTTGAAGCCAGGGCAATAAATGCCACTGTATACCAGGTTGTACTTAAACCCGCGCCGGAGAGAGCCCTCCGCCCCTTAAGCCAGAGATAATAATTTACAAGGATGTAGACGGTAAACACAACCGTCAGGAATATTGCCATTTGTTGTTTTCTGTTCAGATCCACTTCAATTCGGAGAAGATTTTTCTTCTGCGTACATAATACTCAAAAATGAGGTATTTGTTCATCAGGGTATGGGGATAATGAAAGATTTCCGTGCCTGGTGCCAGCGATCTGAAGGTCCTGATGGCCGTACGGTGCTTCCGGAAATCACGGTGTGCCCTGACCACAGACGCGGCTGCATCCCGGCCCTCAGTGAAAAGAAGCATTATCGCTGCCACTCCGTCGAGAACCTGCCTGATGAAGATGGTCCGCCGAAGATGTCTCGAAGGGAGGTTTTTGGCAAGCATTATCAGGCTGTTGCGGAAGTTGTAGTATATTTTTGAAGGTGATCCGTAACCAAGTGTACCCCCGCCAACATGCCATACAACGGAGTGAGGGAAGTAGCAGACGGTGTAGCCTGCATTCTGCATCCTCCAGCAGAGGTCAATCTCCTCCATATGAACAAAGAATGATTCATCAAAACCGTCACACTGCTCAAACGCTGCCCCCCTGACTGCCATGCATGAACCTGATGCCCAGAATATTTCCCGTGTATCGTCATACTGTCCGATGTCTTCCTCTACAGTGCTGAAGATACGGCCCCGGCAGAAAGGGTAGCCAAGGCTGTCAATGTATCCGCCTGCAGCCCCTGCATACTCAAATGAGGTACGGGATGAATATGACATGATTTTCGGCTGGCATGCCCCGACATTCGGATGCAGGTCCATGAAGGTGACAAGCTTATCAGCCCAGCCTGGCTCAACCTCCACGTCTGAATTGAGGAGAATATAGTATTCGGCATCAACCTGTTGCAGTGCCCTGTTGTACCCTCCTGCGTAACCGTAGTTTGAATCAAGCCTGATGATCTGTATATCGGGATGGTTTACGGTAACCCATTCCACAGAGTCATCTTCCGATCCGTTGTCGGCAATAATTACAGAGGTATCAGGCGCCGCGGTATTTGCAATCACACCGGGAAGAAACTGTTCCAGGAATTTTCTTCCGTTCCAGTTGAGGATTACTACGGCAGTCTTAATCATGTGTCAGAGGTTTTCTGTAATTCCACCCGGGTATTTCTACGGCAGCATTAATCATGGGACAGTGGTTTTTTATACTTCCACCGGCGGTGTGACCACAGCCAGTATTCCGGTTTTGACCTTATAACCTCTTCAAGCTTTGCAGCATAACGGGCTATGATTGCATTGGGTTCCTCCTCACGGGGGTGCTCTGATAAAAGGTGATATTCAACCTCATAACAGCTTCTTTTCTTCTTAACAATATCAATGAAGACCACAGCCATATCATACTTTATCGCCACCTTCTCCGCTCCCCGGTAAAAGCCAGTGTCCTGGTTCAGGAATGTGGTCCAGTATGCATTGTCATCCGGAGGAGGAGTCTGGTCTCCGATGAATCCTGACATAGTAAGGATCTTTTCACTTCTGCATTTCACCAGGTCCCTGGCTATGTGGTTCATGGGGGTGACCCATAGCCCGAATCTTGTTCTGATTTTCTGCAGAAACCTGTCAAAATTCTTGTCCGTCAGCGGTTTATATATTGTGATTACCCTGTGTTTGGATGACAGCTGAAGAGCTGAGAACCACTCCCAGTTGTTGTAATGGCTGCCAAGGGCCACCACATCACGGCCTTCACTGAAGAACCTGTCCAGGAGAGAGGTGTCAGGCACGGAGAACCTTTTTTCAATCTGTTCAGTGGTCATATGCATGGCCTTAAGTGTCTCCAGTATCATGTCAGTGAGATGGCGGTAGAATCTTTTTGCAATTTTCACACGTTCTTCCGGGCTTTTTTCAGGGAATGCGTTCCGCAGGTTTTTCTCCACCACCTTTCGCCGGTATTTCACCACGTGGTAGAAGAACGGCCACAGCATGTCTGAAAGCAGGTGCAGAGCCCGCATAGGAAGGAGGGTTACTGTGTAGCTCAGGGCCACGAACAAATAGAATCCTGCCCGGTTCATAGTTTTCCTGTTTCTGTCAGTCTGCCATTCATTGAGGTATCATCGCGCAGGGTAGTCAGCATGACGCTGCGGATTGTTCCCGGGAGCCCTTTCTCCCAGGGCGTAAGTACCCTGATGTAGTTGCCGGTGAGTCCGGCTACCATTCCGTCATGACCCCTTTGTTCAAAAAGGACATCATGGATCTTCCCGCCTGCACTGTGCATGAACTGCATGCGCCGGCTTTCAGAAAGTCTTATCAGCTGCCTGCTGCGTCTTTCCTTCTCATGTTTGCTGACTGTTCCGGGAAGCCCGGCCGCCGGTGTTCCCGGTCTCGGGGAGAAGGCAAAGACATGGAGGTATGTGAGCGGAAGGCTCTCGAGGAAGCCATATGTATCGGCGTGCTCCTCCTCCGTTTCTCCCGGGAAGCCGACGATGACATCGGCTCCGATGCCTGCATCCGGGATACGTTCCCTTATCTTCAGGACCCTGTCGCGGAAGACCTCCCGGCGGTAGCGCCGGCGCATCAGCCCCAGTATACGGTCATTGCCGCTTTGCAGCGGCATGTGAATGTGAGGCAGCAATACTTTTTCCGAAGCTATAAGTTCAATAATATTGTCGGTCAGCAGGTTTGGTTCTATGGATGAAAGCCTGACCCTCTGCAATCCCTTTACCTTTACAAGGCTGCTGAGTAACTGTTCGAGGGTCTCGTTGGTACTGCGCCCGAAGTCACCCACATTGACTCCGGTAAGTACAATTTCCATGACCCCGGTATCGACTATCTTTTCAGCTTCCGGGATTATCTCGCTGATGAAAGGGTTTCTGCTCCTGCCGCGTGCAAGCGGAACGGTACAATACGAGCAATGGTAGTCACATCCGTCCTGCACCTTGAGGAAGGAGCGGGTGCGGTCGCCGGCTGACCAGGAGGACATGAAACCGTCAGTGTCAACACTCTCACAGGAATGGATTTCCGGTGCGGTGCGCTTCTGCAGATTGTCTATATACCTGGCAACGTCAAACTTTTCGTATGTGCCAAGCACCAGGTCAACACCTTCTATGGCAGCAGCCTCCTCCTGTCTTAACTGGGCGTAACACCCGACCACGGCGATGAAGGCTTCAGGATTATGGCTGATGAATTTTCTTAC
>SBFZ01000121.1 GCA_006227095.1 Bacteroidota bacterium
GCAAAGCTCTTCTTGACACTTCGCCACAGCGGTGCTGCAATCATCTTCTTGATATCACACTTGTAGACCAGTGCGGGTCCATCTTTTTCCTTGCCTGCATCAACTTCCCCTGAAGAAGTCAGGGAACTGTCAGTTGACTCAGAGGCTGCCTGTAATTGTTGTTCGCCGGCAGATAAGGATAGAGTGTCAGGATTGTTCCCGGCAGTCTGAGCAATACAGTCAATAGTAAATGCGCCAACAGCCAGGAGCATAATTATCAGTCTTATAAAAAGGCTTTTCATGGGGTTATATTTAGTTCCTTAATATAATCAATAAATTTCGCCAGGGCTTCTCTTTTACGGTCATCAAGGCGAAAATCGATATTGTGGTTGAGATAGAATATCACCTCTTCGGGTGTTGCTGCTGCACCTTCACGCAGCAGCGTCACTGCTTCATTCCTTCTTTCCAGTCCCTCCTCCAGTGCTTTGTTGAAAAGGGAGGTGAAGTGATCCGGCAGCTTTACCGATGAGACCCAGCAGGCAAAAACAAAAGGCAGGCCGGTAAATTTCTTCCACTCCAGTCCAAGGTCAAGCCGGTACCTGAAGTGACGGGCATATTCAAAACAACGGTCACCTATCATCACGGCAGCCTCACCATGGACCATTGAGGTGATTTCAAACTCTTCCGGAGCAGGAAGCCAGGTGTATTCCCGCTTCCAGGCCTTCGCTGCCAGTATACGGCAGAGGGTGACCGAGCTCCTTGAACGGTAATCAAGATATATTGTACTGACCTCCTCAAACGGAGTGTTGCTGACCAGAAGTACGGTTCTCACCTCCCCGTTGGTACTCAGACAATAATCACCCACAAGGTGATATTCCTTCATCCCCGCTACCATTGCCACCGGGATAAGCCCCAGGTCTGTCTTACCCTCAATCAGCCTGTCAGCACACTCTGACGGATGACACACCTCCAGGTCTATCAGGGCCGCCACCTCACCGTCTCGAAGTCCGATAATGAACGGATAGCTGTTTATGTACCTGACTGCTGAAACCCTTATCTTTTCCATCTCCTTTGTCCGTCACCGGGATAAATGCAAAGGTTCAATTTTTTTAGACCAGTACAAAATACTATTTTTGATTTTTGAATCACAGGTAAAATCACGGTGAGGAGAGATATAATATGGACCGTTTAATGGCAATATCACCGGTTGACGGACGCTATGGCGAGCGGGTGACGGAACTGGTACCCTTCTATTCTGAGTTCGGCCTTATGCGCTACCGCGTACTGGTTGAGACAGAATACTTTATTGCACTTTCACAGGCAGGCTTGCCGCAGTTTGAAGGGTTTCCGTCCGGGAAGGAGCATGAACTCCGGGCAGTATGGAACTCTTTCTCCCCGGCTGATGCAGAATTCATAAAGCACAAGGAGGCGGTCACAAACCACGACGTCAAGGCGGTGGAGTATTTCGTCAAGGAGAAGGTGTCAGCCATGGGACTCGAAAAATGGTCTGAATTCGTCCATTTCGGGCTCACATCCCAGGATATAAACAATACTGCCATGCCCATGGCTATCCGTGACTCTGTCACTGAGGTCATGAAACCAATGGTGGTTGCCCTGCGCGACTCCCTTGAAAAAATGGCAGGAGAGTGGGCTGACATACCGATGCTGGCACGTACTCACGGACAGCCGGCGACACCCACCAGGCTGGGAAAGGAGATAGCAGTATTCACTGACAGGCTTGACAGTGAACTCATGACCCTTATGACAATGAAATACAGCGGTAAGTTCGGAGGTGCAACAGGGAATTTCAATGCGCACAGGGTAGCCTATCCGGATGTCAACTGGCCGCAGTTTGCAGACCGGCTTCTCAGTGACAGGCTGGGTCTTGAGAGGCAGCAGATCACCACCCAGATAGAGCACTATGACGGACTGGCCGCACTTTTTGACAGCATCAGCCGCATCAATACCATTATCACTGACCTGTGCAGGGATATGTGGAGCTATATCTCGCTCGACTATTTCAAGCAGTCAATAGTAAAGGGAGAGATTGGCTCATCTGCCATGCCACATAAGGTAAACCCGATTGACTTCGAAAACGGCGAGGGTAACCTTGGACTGGCCAATGCCCTGCTCGGACATCTTTCGGCCAAGCTGCCGGTGTCAAGACTGCAGCGTGACCTTACGGATTCAACCGTGATAAGAAACACGGGCGTGGCGATGGCTCACTCCCTGATAGCATGGAAATCTGTAAGGAAGGGTCTGTCAAAGCTGATTGTAAACGAGGGAAGGATAAGGATTGACCTGGAGGAAAACTGGGTGGTTGTTGCCGAAGCACTGCAGACAATACTCCGCAGGGAGGGATATCCGAAGCCATATGAGGCCTTGCTGGCACTTACCCGGACCAATGAGAAGATTACCGGAGAGCACATAAGGAGATTCATCGATACCCTTGAAGTGAGCGATGGCGTAAAGGAGGAGATGAAGGCAGTGACTCCGTTCAACTATACCGGTTTCTGAAAGGTTGGGATGAAAAGCATCAGGATCCTTTTGCAGTATCTCAGGCCATATAAATGGCTGGCTGTTCAGAATATGGGGTTCAACATACTGAGCGCCTTCTTTGCACTGTTTACATATACACTTATTGTTCCCTTCCTGCAGATACTGTTCAAGAGGGTTGAGATGGTCCCTGAACCCGGGCCGTTCAGCCTGTCTGCCTCATACATAAAGGACTGGGCCAACTGGTTCTTCTCGTCATCAATTGAAAAGTACGGTGAGATGAGAACCCTGCTGATGGTGGTGATCATCTTCGCGGTAGCCAGTTTCATCAAGAACCTCCTGGTGTTCCTGGCCAACAACTGCATGGCCAGCCTGAGGGCCGGAACGGTAAGGGATGTAAGGAACCGGATCTACGACAAGATACTCAGGCTTCCCCTTTCATATTTCTCCGAAGCACGAAAGGGTGACCTGATGACCAGGGTTTCAAATGACGTCCAGGAAATTGAAATGTCAGTGATGTCATCACTGTCCATGATGTTCCGCGATCCCTTCACGATCATAATCTTCGTGGTGTATCTTTTTGTAACCAGTCCGCAGCTCACTCTTTTCGCTTTACTGATGCTTCCGCTGAGTGCGTGGGCTATAGCGCGCATCAGCCGCAGCCTCAAGACCAGGTCTTTCGTAGGCCAGCGGGCACTGGGGCGGCTGCTTTCAGTGCTGGAGGAGACGCTCACAGGCCTTCGGATCATCAAGGGATTCAATGCCGAGGAAAAGATGACAAGGAATTTCGGGGCTGCAAACGAGAAGTACACACGGACGTTCAGAAGGGTGGTCCGGAAAGCATACATGGCACATCCCGTCAGCGAGTTCCTCTCAACGGTGGTCCTGCTAACAGTGATATATTACGGTGGTTTCCTGGCACTTAAGGGTACAGGCAACATGTCTCCTGACAGGCTGATAGCATTCGTGGTGGTATTCTCCCAGATAATCCAGCCGGCAAAGTCCATCTCCAGTGCATGGTTCAGCATCCAGAAGGGGATGGCGTCAATCGACAGGATCAACGAGGTGTTCGACGCCGGTGAGACAATCACCGAGAAACCTGATGCGGTAAGACTGGCCGGGTTCAGGGAGAGCATTGAATTCCGGAATGTATGGTTCGCATATAACCATGAACCGGTGCTGAAGGATGTATCCCTCACCATCCGGAAAGGGCAGACAATAGCAATAGTCGGACGCTCAGGCGGCGGAAAATCGACACTGGTTGACCTGATACCCCGTTTTATTGACCCTGACAGGGGTACGGTGCTCATTGACGGCGTTGACCTGCGCGACGTAAACATAAAGGATCTGCGTCACCTGATGGGTATTGTAAGCCAGCAGGCCATACTGTTCAATGATACCTTCTATAATAATATATCCTTTTCCCTTGACGGGGAAGCTGAAGCTGACAGTGTTGAAAGGGCAGCTGCAATAGCCAACGCACACGAATTCATCAGGGAGTCACCGGATGGGTACCAGGCTACGGTGGGTGAGGGAGGCAACAAGCTCAGCGGCGGCCAGCGTCAGAGGATAAGCATCGCCAGGGCTGTCATGGCCAACCCGCCGATACTGATCCTTGATGAAGCAACCTCGGCACTTGACTCCGAATCAGAACGTCTTGTACAGGATGCCATGCTCAAGCTGATGGAGAACCGCACCTCGGTCATCATAGCACACAGGCT
>SBFZ01000400.1 GCA_006227095.1 Bacteroidota bacterium
AAGTCAAAATCAAAGGTCAGTTTCTTGAGCCTTGCCTTGGGTTTATGGTATACCCTTATAACTTCAGCCTCGCCGTTTGGATTGGCGCTCATATATAGGATTTTGGTTCCGGCAGTGCCCCTCCCAAGGTTGTATTCCTTGTCGCGGGTGAGACCTGTCAGGGCACACCGCTTTACAAAATACGGCCCCTCACGGCCATCCTGGTAGGCAATATTATAGATGGTACGACTGTCATTTCTCAGGAAGACCTGAACGTGAATGACATCTTTCCCCACAAACTGTTTCTCTGTGACTTTTGTGATGAGGTACGTCCCGTCTTTCCTGATCACGATGATATCATCTATGTCTGAGCAGTCACATATGTACTCATCCTTTTTGAGGCCTGTCCCGATGAAACCTTCCTGCCTGTTTACATACAGTTTGGCATTGGCTGCTACCACCTTGCTGGCTTCAATGGTTTCAAAGCTCCTGATCTCCGTGCGTCTCTCTTTTTCCTTTCCGAATTTCTTCTTTATCTGACGATAATAGTTGATTGCGTACGGAATGATATTGGCGAGGTGGTTTTTGACCTCTTCAAGCTCAGCTTCCAGCCCCCTGATATGCTCATCGGCCCTTGAGGAGTCATACTTTGATATTCTCTTGATCTTTATCTCTGTGAGCCTGATGATGTCATCACGGGTTATCTCCCTTTTGAAAAGCTTCTTATATGGTTTCAGCCCCTTGTCAATGGCGGTGATGACTGCCTCCCAGGTTTCGCACTCTTCTATATCACGATAGATGCGCTTTTCGATGAAGATCTTTTCGAGTGACGAGAAGTGCCACTCTTCCTCCAGTTCAGCCTTCCGTATCTCGAGCTCACGGGTGAGGAGCGTCACCGTCCTGTCTGCCGAATGCCTGAGGATATCGCTAACACCCAGGAAGGCAGGCTTGTTTTCGTCAGTGATGACGCATGCGTTGGGTGAGATTGAGAGTTCGCAGTCAGTGAATGCATAGAGGGCATCAATGGTCTTATCGGGAGAGACACCGCTCTGCAGCTGGATCACAATCTCAACTCCGCCGGCAGTATTGTCATCAATCTTTTTAATCTTGATCTTGCCCCTGTCATTGGCTTTCACGATTGACTCAATGAGTGATGTGGTGGTCCGGCCGAAGGGAAGCTCGGTAATGACAAGTCCTTTCCTGTCAACTTTTTCTATTCGTGCCCTGACCTTCACCACTCCGCCCCTGGCACCGTCATTGTACTTTGACACGTCTATCATCCCTCCGGTTGGGAAATCAGGATATAGTGCAAACGGTTTACCCTGGAGGTAGCTGATTGATGCGTCTATCAGGTCATTGAAGTTGTGTGGCAGTATCTTGGATGAGAGACCAACCGCGATACCTTCCACTCCCATTGCAAGCAGCAGGGGATATTTAACCGGAAGGGTGACGGGCTCCTTGTTGCGTCCGTCATAGGAGCTCATCCACTCTGTGGTCTTGCTGTTGAAGGCTACCTCAACTGCAAATTTTGAAAGCCTGGCTTCAATATACCTCGGGGCTGCAGCGCCGTCACCGGTAAGTATGTTTCCCCAGTTACCCTGTGACTCAACCAGCAGTTCCTTCTGACCTAGCTGTACAAGGGCCTCACCGATGGAGGCATCGCCATGTGGGTGAAACTGCATTGTGTGACCGATAATGTTGGCCACCTTGTTGAAGCGCCCGTCATCCATTCTTTTCATGGAATAGAGAATCCTGCGCTGCACCGGTTTGAGACCGTCGGAGATATGCGGAACGGCACGTTCCAGTATTACATATGACGCATAGTCAAGGAACCAGTCCTGATACATGCCTGACAATGCCGTGACGGTGTGCAGGGCCTCCGGAACATTCCCGGGTTTGACATCTTCCTTCTCCCCTCCCTCTTCGTCGGGGATCAGCTCAAACGGATCACTCTCTTTCATCATCTGCTGCAACCTTCACTCTCACGCCTTTGCTGCCTCGGGAATCTCCTCCTCGACACGCAGGTTGTCAATAATAAAGTCCTGACGTTCAGGCGTATTCTTCCCCATATAGAACTCAAGGAACTGTGTATAAGGATCTGACCTTTTCATTATAACGGGTTCAAGCCGCATATCCTTCCCGATGAAGTGGATAAACTCATCCGGGGATATTTCGCCAAGTCCCTTGAAGCGGGTTATCTCGGGGTCAGGTCCGAGATCCCTTATTGCCTTCTGCCTCTCCTCATCATTGTAACAGTACCGCGTCTGTTTCTTGTTGCGCACCCTGAAGAGAGGTGTCTGCAGGATATAGACATGCCCCTTGCGCACAAGATCAGGGAAAAACTGCAGGAAAAAGGTCAGAAGCAGCAGCCTGATATGCATCCCGTCAACATCGGCATCAGTGGCTATCACCACGTAATTGTACCTGAGGTCTTCGAGCGATTCCTCGATGTTCAGGGCAGCCTGCAGCAGGTTGAACTCCTCATTTTCATATACAATCTTCTTGGTCAGGCCAAAGCTGTTCAGCGGTTTTCCCCTTAGGCTGAAGACAGCCTGGGTCTCAACGTTGCGCGACTTTGTGATGGAGCCGCTGGCACTGTCACCCTCGGTGATGAAGAGTGTTGACTCGAGGCGTCTTTCATCATTTGAATTGTAGTGAATGCGGCAGTCACGCAGCTTCCGGTTGTGCAGGCTCACTTTCTTGGCACGTTCACGGGCCAGCTTCTGAATTGAGCTTATGGCTTTCCGTTCCTTCTCCGACTCCTGGATCTTCTTCAGCATGATACGGGCGGTCTCGCCGTTCTTGTGAAGGTAATCGTCGAGATGCTTCCGGATGAAGTCAACCACATAGTTGCGGACAGAAGGGCCGTTCGGACCCATATCCTTCGAGCCCAGCTTGGTCTTGGTCTGCGATTCGAAGATGGGTTCCTCTATCTTGACCGAAATGGCTGCAATTATTGATGATCTTATATCGGATGCATCAAAATCCTTTTTGAAGAATTCCTTCACGGTCCGGGTAATCGCTTCGCGGAAGGCAATAAGGTGTGTACCTCCCTGCGATGTATGCTGGCCGTTGACAAAGCTGTAGTAATCCTCACCGTACTGCATGCCATGAGTCATGGCAATCTCAATGTCCTCCCCCTTAAGATGAATGATCGGGTAGAGCCCCTCACGGTTCATGTTGTCATTCAGGAGATCGACGAGGCCGTTTCGTGAAACGATCTTGTTCCCGTTGAGGTTGATGATCATACCCGCATTGAGGTATGAATAGTTCTTCATCATGCTCTCAACGTACTCCGAGATATAGTGGAAGTTGCCGAACATGGCTTCGTCAGGGATGAATATCACCTCTGTGCCGTTTTCCTCACGGGAGCTTTGAAGTGGTTCATCCCTTACCAGTTCGCCTGACCGGAATTCAATCTCCTTGACCTGACCGTCACGGAATGATCTTATCAGGAATGATGATGAGAGGGCATTGACGGCCTTGATACCGACACCATTCAATCCTACTGATTTCTTGAATGCCTTGGAGTCATACTTGGCGCCGGTATTCATCCTGGAGGAGACATCAAGCACCTTTCCGAGAGGTATTCCGCGGCCGAAGTCGCGCACCCTCACCTCAGACCCTGTGATGCTGACGTCTATCTTGCGGCCGAATCCCATCATGTATTCATCCACCGCATTATCCATCACCTCCTTCAGCAGGACATATATTCCGTCATCGAGGGAGGAACCGTCACCCAGCTTGCCGATATACATACCGGGACGCAGCCTGATATGCTCCTTCCATTCAAGGGTTTTAATGTTCTCCTCAGAATAATTGCCGTCCATTATCCCAAATTTTGGGGCAAATATAAAGAATTAGGTAAGGCGAAATTTCCCGATTTATCAACAACCCCGGGGAATTATGCTCAGTCGGCGGCCGGCAGTACCAGTCGGCAGTACCAGTCGGCAGTTGGCAAGTTGAGACTCCGACGAAGCGAAGTCCCGTATCCACCGGTAGGCGGATCGGGAAGGAGGATCAATCCCGCATACGCCGGCTGTCGGATCGGGAAGGCAGTAGTGTTGACAATGCCCTTTTCAAAGGTCCAATAATTGCAGATTAATCACCGGTTCACGCTTCGCTGCGGAGCTGGTTCATGGCGGTGACCATCATGGACTGTACGCGTGTGGCCAGTTCTTCGGGGTCACCGGTACCAAACTGCCCAG
>SBFZ01000228.1 GCA_006227095.1 Bacteroidota bacterium
TACATATATCACGGTATGACTGCGGGTAAGTTCAACGAGAGTCTCCCTGAAATTATCAATGATTGAAACCAATCCGGGAATGAAGAGGATCACCGGCGCATCAGCAGGTTCCGGCGGTGCAAATTCCACGGTCAGGAGTTCCACGCCCGTGGGAAGCGAAACATATTCAGCCCTGTACGTTGCCCCTGCATGGCAGAATGGAGAATAGTCGCGCTCAATCATATCAGTTGCCAGGTAATTCATCCGCACAATGATACGAATAATTTGATTCCCAAACTGACACGCCACAGGTTGCTGCACTATTGATCAATTCTGTGTAACTTGGTAAAAAATAACTTCTGCCGGCTGACTTCACAGTTCAGTGTAAAAATGAGACTCGGAATTATTACAGACATCCACGAGAATTTCAAAGTCCTTGAGACTGTACTCAGGCTGGCCGGTAATGCCAGGTGTGATAACATTGCCTGCCTTGGAGATATTGTTGGCTATGACAGCCGGTTTGCAGGCTGGTCATTCAGCAGGAGCGCAAGCCGATGTATATCGCTGATCAGGTCAAGCTGCAAATGGGTGGTTGCCGGTAACCATGACCTGTTTGCGGCTTCACGTCAGCCCTCCTGGGCCAACGGCTTTACATACCCCGGCAACTGGTTCACTCTGACAGCTGAAGAAAGAACAGCCGTTTCGGCCGACATGGTCTGGAGCTACGGCACGGAAATACCCGGAGACCTGAAAGATGAAGACATGGAGTACCTCAGGTCACTGCCGGAGTATTTGATTGTAAACGATGCCACGCCGGGAATCCTTCTGTCACATTATGTATGTCCCGACTTCTCCGGCTCAACCACCCGAAGGGTAATGAAGCAAAGACACCTTGGTGATCTGTGGGGCTTCATGAGCCACCATGGTATTAAATTATCCCTTTCGGGCCACTTCCATAAACCTCACGCCAGCTTTGCACACAGGCATACTCTTCCGTTCTTCAGAGCCATCCATTCGGTACCCGGAGAACGTATCTTCCTGGGAGATGATATAACCATGGTACTGCTTCCTCCGGTGACGGGTGTCAAGGGACGAACCAGCTTTGCCCTGCTCGATACGGATTCAGGAATACTCAGCCTGGTACATGAACGGACCTAAAAAAGTATCACAATGAATACTATGAGAAAGGACGGAAAACGAAGGCTCTTCATTGTAAAGATTGATCTGCCCGCCCTGCTGGCCATCTTTCTCTTTGCCGGTATGATTTTTCTGTATCTGATACCCCTTTTCGAGAAAGTTATGATGGACAGGAAAAGGGACCTTATTCATGAAATAACCAGTTCAGCCTACAGTCTCCTCGAACACTTTCAGTCAATGGAGGAATCAGGACAGCTTGAAACCGGAGAAGCCAAGGATCTGGCCATATCGGCAATCAGTAACATCCGGTATGGTGAAGAACTGAAAGACTACTTCTGGATAACTGACAGGCATCCCAGGATGATTGTACATCCTTACAGGCCTGATCTTAACGGAACCGACCTGACTGATTTCAAGGATTCTGCAGGCAAAAGGGTTTTCGTTGAATTCGTCAGGGCCGTATCTGCAACCGGAGAAAGCTACGTTGATTACATGTGGCAATGGAATGATGATTCCACAAGGGTTGTACCCAAATTGTCATATGTAAGGCTCTTCGAGCCATGGGGCTGGGTGATTGGAACCGGGATTTATATTGAAGATGTAAAGACCGAGATAAGGAAGCTGGAAATGAAGGCCCTGATAATAACCGGGCTCTTCGGACTTGTGATATTTGCCTTGCTGCTGGCCATATCACGGCAGAGCCACACAATAGAGGAAAAGAGGAGCCGGGCAGAGGAGGAACTGAGGAGATCGAGAGAACTTTACCGGACTCTTGCCGAGGCAGCAACAGAGGGGGTAATAATCTGGTCAAGCCAGGGACTGCAGGCAAACAAGACATTGCTTTCATGGGCAGGATTGACCGAGGAGGAACTAAGGGAAAAGGTATTATCAGAGATCCTGATTTCTGAGGAAACCACCCTGGGAGATGACCCGGAGAGGATTTACGGTGAGCTGAACTCCAGGCAATACATCAGATGTACCCTTCGACACCGCGATGGCAGCCTGACTGATTCACATGCAGATCTTTCCAGGATTGAAATGGGTGACCAGAATGCCGTACTGATTGTACTGAGACCTGTCAGGGGTTTCACCCGGGAAACTGGTTTCATTCCGCCTGCCCGTTTATTTCAAAGGTCATCAGTTGGTTTTTTCCGCCTCTCTCTGCATAAAAAGGCCAGAATAATCAATGCTACAGAGCCGGTGACGGAATTGCTTGGCTATAAGGATTTGCATGAATTGAGTCAGCAAGGGTTGGATTCATTTTTTGCCGACAGGGCACAACTGGAAAATCTGAAGCAGATGGTTACCGAAGGGAGAAACATCTCCTGCAACAGCGTATTGCTTCGCAGAAAGGATGACACCCTTGTCTGGGCCCTGATCTCAGTTTTCATCCCCGAAAGTGAGGATGAGGAGAGGATTATTGACGGGATGGTTGAACCACTTACACCTTCTGAAACAGCAGATGAAATGAAGGTGGAAGGATATGGTGAATTTGCAACTGTATTCATATCAGGCGCCCCTGTAACCACCATAATGAAACCCCCGCTGAATTGTTCCGGAAACACCCCGCTGTCAATGGTCGTAAACCAGATGAAGGAAAATGACACAACCCATGCCGTGGTATTGAACAATGAGGGCGAGCCAATGGGAACAGTCGATGCCGTGAAAATAGGATTTGCCCTTGCCGAAGGAGTTTCAGCTGACTCAGGGGCTTTCCGGATCATGCAGTCACCGGCGGTGTTCATCAGGAATGACACTACCATTGCAGAGGCGCGTAATGCCATAGGCAGAAGTGCCTCCGGTTCACTGCTTGTAACAGGACCCGATGACAGGGTTGAAGGCATGATAACCAATGAGGACCTGATTCATGCCTCCCTGATGACACCGGCTGTTGCGCTGCATGATATTGCTAACGCGGTATCTGAAAAAGGACTTAAAAATGCATGGAGCAAAATCCGCGGGTCAGTAACGGCAATGATTGCCGGCAAGGCAGACCCCGTAACGGTATCGGGGGTTATTTCTTCCGTGGCCGATGCCATCTGCAGGAGAACGGTTGAACTGTGCATCATGGAGGCAGGAGAGCCACCCTGCCGGTTTGCTTTCATTCAGACCGGAAGCGCAGGAAGAAGGGAACAATCACTGCTTACCGACCAGGATAACGCAATAATCTATGAAGATCCCAGGGGTGCGCAGCGGCTGATAGCCCGGGAATATTTCATGTCACTTGGCGATCGTGTAAATGAGATGCTTGACATGGTGGGATTCCACAAATGCAGGGGAGGAAATATGGCGGGTAACCCCCGGTGGTGCCAGCCCTACTCGCAATGGCAAACCTATTTCTCTGACTGGGTAAGGATTCCGGGTCCGTCAGAAATCCTGGATGTAAGCATATTCTTTGACTTTCGCTTCTGCTATGGTGATGAATCCCTCTGCAGGGAGCTTCGCGAATTTGTCAGCAGCAACCTGAAAACGAATGATATCTACTTCCACCATATGTCAGCCGCACTGAAGGAATTCAATCCTTCACAGTCACTTCTTACTGACAACGTGACAGATATGAAGAGGCTTATTATGCCCCTTACCGGCGTTATCCGCATGTATGCCCTGAAGCACGGACTTGACGGGCTCTCAACAACAGAACGGATAATGGGACTCTACAAGGGGAATCATATCAGCCGCGACATCCTGCTCGATGCCCTCAGGGCATGGACTGACCTTGCATCAATACGTTTTACCAGGCAGACTGACTGCCTGGTTTCCGGATCAGAACCTGACAACCAGGTCGATTTCAGGCTCGCCTATGCATCCCTCCGGCCGTTTGCATCCAGGGCAGTCGATACCATCAACAACCTGATGCTGAAAGCCGGAAATGACTTTCATTCAGGCAGTCTTTAAAATTTGTATATAGCACTCAGCAACAGCCTGATATTATTCACGGTATGCGTATCTGCCACGGTGCCGTCATCCTGCATGGTGCCATAGGCCGCCAGTGTGCTCTCCAGTTCGGCTGCAAGGCTCAGCTTCCCTTCCGTGACAACAAGCCTCGGGGAAACCCTGAACA
>SBFZ01000177.1 GCA_006227095.1 Bacteroidota bacterium
CAGGTCAACAAGGTTATCAGTAACCACTATTACCTTGTCAGCATACAGGTAATCAGGTTTGGCATAGCCGATCACGCCTGTCGCCGATGGGCCGCCCGTTCCCCTGGCATTTCCGAACGAGTCTGCGGCCGGGGCAGCCAGAACGGCAATGTCTATCTTCACTTCGCCATCCTGTATAGCCTGAACACGACCGCCATGGGAACGGAGTACAGCCATTCCCTTCATTTTTCCTTCAGAGACGAACATACCCAGGGGTCCGTTCATGCTTCCCTCAATGCGGTTGACGGTACCGTTCTCCAGGTATTCTATCACCGGGTCATTGCATGGGAATGATGCTGAAGGGAGCCATACGAGGTCTTTGACACCCAGTTCAGAGGCAATGGCAAAAATCTGGTTGCTCACCAGGTCACCGTCACGCAGGTGGTGGTGTGTTGAGACGGTCATACCGTCTTTCAGACCGCAACGGATCAATGCCTCCCTGAGAGAGCCCACCACCTTGTTGTTATCATCGGGGTAGTCAATGCAGGTGGGAATGGGAGGAGCGTACTTCCTTCCTGAAGGGCGGTGTTTGCCCACCCCTTTGAAGGGGACGGCCTCTTTGCCGTTTATCTCATCCGGAACCATCCGGCCGGCTGCGTTTTCTACAAGTTTCATAACCGGGTATGCGTTAAGATTAAGCCTTTTCCTCTTCCATCCAGTTTTCAGGCAGGAGGCCGAGCCTTACTGCCAGGGTTATCGTCTTTTCTGCCCTGGCAACCACCGGAGGGTCTATCATCTTGGTACCCAGCGCCACAACCCCCAGTCCTTTTTCCAGTGCATCGCGGTAGGCGATAACTATCTTTTTTGCCTTTTCTGTTTCTTCGGGTAAGGGGGAGAATCCCTCCCTTATAACTGCTATCTGGCGCGGGTGGATGCATCCCATTCCCTCGAAACCCATCGCCTTTGAGGAGCGGACATTCTGCAGAAGTCCTTCCATGTCACCTACGTCGGAGAATACCGAGTCAATCGGCTGTATACCTGCAGCCTTTGATGCAACAACGATACGATTGCGTGCATATAGTGACTCGGCTCCTTCTTTTGTACGCTGTACGCCCAGGTCAGCAGTATAATCCTCGAGCCCGATGGCGAGTGCCACAACGGCATCCGTTGCGGATGCAATCTCTCCGGCGTGCTCCACACCTGCCGCGCTCTCAATAATGGGCATGATGAATACGGTTCCCTCCTGCCCTGCCCCGGCTTTTATCTCCCTGATCTTTCTGTCTATGGCACGCAGGTTCCCGGCACTCTCGCACTTGGGTACCAGAACCAGGTGTACATTGTGGGGGATCAGTTCTTCCAGATCCTTCATACCCCTTTCACCCTGGTTTATACGAACCATTCTCTCAGCACCGTAGAAGTCAACAGCCCTCAGTGCATTTCTCACCAGTATGCGGGCTTCATCCTTCCTGTCCGGAGCAACCGAGTCTTCGAGGTCAAGTATTATTCCATCGGGGGAATGAAGGCCGGCATTAAGGAACATTCCGGGATTATTCCCGGGCAGATAGAGTCTCGAGAACCTGTATCTCTCACGGCTGGAGACATAATTGTTCGCGGGAATCATTTCAGGGATGAAGCTCTTCGATGTTCCTGTAAGGGCCTTTACTGCAGCTTCTATCCTGGCAGCGATGACAAAGGGCAGTGCTCCCGAGTCATTTACCGACAGCCTGGCGCTGGTGATGTCAAAGTATTCAAGCAGGTTCCGGCATTGCTCCTCGATGGCCCTGCCGTACATGCTTTTGACCTTTGATTTTATATTCAGCTCTATTCCGCCGGAATCAGTCAGTTCCAGCGTTACCTCAATGTCAGACCTGACCCTGGGTCCGGCGTTGCCTGTTGTTGCCTGTTTCATCTTCTCCTCCGTGGAATGAAGTTAAAAACAAACTTAAGAATATTATCCGAGATAGCTTAGAAGTATCCCGGCTGCGATTGCTGATCCGATCACGCCGGCCACGTTGGGACCCATTGCATGCATCAGGAGATGGTTTGTCTTGTCAGCCTTGAGACCTTCCATTTCAGATACGCGTGCGCTGTCAGGTACTGCTGAAACGCCGGAGTTGCCAATCAGCGGGTTGATCTTGTTGTCTGCCGGAAGGAAGACGTTCATCAGCTTGGCAAACAGCACACCAGTTGTGGTAGCAACGGCAAAGGCTGCGGCGCCAAGACCGAATATGAGCACCGACTCTTTTGTCAGGAATACGTCGGCCTGTGTTGAAGCACCAACCGTGAGCCCGATCATTATTGTCACAATATCAATCAGTGACGTGCGGGCAGTCTCTGCCAGCCGTTTGGTGACGCCTGACTCCTTCAGTATGTTACCGAAGAATAGCATTCCCAGCAGAGGCAGTGCACTTGGAGAAATGAAACAGGTAAGCAGGAGTCCGAATATCGGGAAGAGAATTTTTTCTGTCTTTGTGACCGCACGTGGCGGTTTCATCCTTATCAGCCTCTCCTTCTTTGAGGTGAGCAGCCGCATTATCGGAGGCTGGATCACCGGCACCAGTGCCATGTAGGAGTAGGCTGCTATGGCAATCGGACCAATCAGGTTTTTTACCGTGGTTCCGTCAGGAAGCAGGTTGACTCCGTTGGCCAGGCGTGATGAAAGAAAGATTGCGGTTGGGCCGTCAGCGCCGCCAATGATACCTATTGCTCCTGCTTCAGGCATACTGAAGCCCAGCAGCAGTGCACCGATAAAGGTAACGAAGATACCTACCTGGGCGGCAGCTCCCAGCAGCAGTAACCTGGGGTTGGAGATCAGTGACGAGAAATCTGTCATGGCTCCGATGCCAAGGAAAATCAGGGGAGGATACACTCCTTTGAGTACCCCGAAATAGAGGTAATTGAGGACACTTCCCTGCTGGTATATACCCACCTGGAGATTCATGCCTCCGTCACTGAAGAACGGGATGTTCCCTATCAGTATGCCTGTTCCGATAGGGACAAGCAGCAGAGGTTCATACTCATATCTTATTGCCAGGAAGATGAACAAGAGGCCTACAGCCATCATGATAAGGTTCCCTGACCGGGCATTGCGGAAGCCGGTAAATGCCCAGAATTGTTTGAGGCCGCTTACAAACTGCGGCTCCTGTGAATCGCTTGGCTGATACTGCGTTGCAACGGTGGCGCTGGCAACAGCTGTGTCTGCCATTACCTGCTGCCTTTCCTGTTCAGGTCTGACAAATGCCATCCACGCCAGTGAGGTTATCACCAGCAATGCCAGCATTGTCCACATCTTTCTGTTTGCCATTGCTAACCTATTACAATTAGAACCTCATCCTGGAGCACCGACTGCCCTGTGGAAATATTCACGGCAGTTACCTTTCCTCCGCTTTCTGCCTTGATGGCATTCTCCATCTTCATGGTTTCAAGCGTGCATACTGTCTGCCCGGGTTTGACTTCATCACCCGGCCTGACGAGAACCTGGATAATAACCCCCGGGAGGGGAGCCCTGACGTCTGATGCTTTTCCGGGTGCACTTTCCGGAGCCGGTTTTGAATCCTTAACCGGCCTGGCCTGTACGGGAGCCGGAGGGGCAACAGCCTTAACCTTTGGTATCTCACGCTGCATTTCAACATCATAGACGGTTCCGTTAACCTCTATCTTTGCCATGTTGCCTTCTATCTCAAGAACTTCAACCTCGTACTGGTTTCCGTTTATCCTGAATTTGTAATTTTTCATCGTTATCCGGTTATTCTGATCCTAAAGATTTTTCATGTTGTACAGCTTCGAGCTCCAGGGTGAGTAGTGCCTGGAGACCCGTTTTATTGTGACCACCCCGCTCTCCACATCGTGGAGTTCATTGAAGTACTGGTACAGAGCCATGGCGATGGCTGCGTTCTCCTCACCTGACTGGATAGTCTTTGCGGTGAGTGCTTCGGCCGGGTCAATACCTTTCTTACGGGCAAAGCTCCTGAACCTGAAGTTCAGGATGAAGGTGAGGATATACCTGAAGAACCAGTAGACTATCAGCAGGGAGAGAAATACTATTCCGATGCCCACCACCACGATGGTCCAGGTGAGTGAGTCGAGGGCTGCGGCAGCCCCGGCAAGATGTATCCAGTTCATGATCATTTATTGTCAGAGTGGTATATTACCATGTTTCTTCATCGGCCCCGGATCTTTCTTTGTTGCAAGGGT
>SBFZ01000073.1 GCA_006227095.1 Bacteroidota bacterium
AAAATGGATCAGCCGCCACAGGGTGGCGGCGAACCTGCCATCATAGGTGTGGGAGCAGCTGTGGGAAACGCCATATTTGATGCCACCGGCGCAAGGCTGTTCCGGGTGCCGTTCACACCGGAAAGGGTGCTGGAGGCAATAAAAGGTCTGAAGGTCTGAAGGTCTGAAGGTCTGAGGGTCTGAGGGTCTGAAGGTCTGAAAGTCTGAAGGTCTGAAAGTCGGAAGGTCGGAAGGTCGGAAAGTCTAAAAAATCGGAATTCGCATATCGGAAATCGCATATCGCAAATCGCAAATAATCAACATAATGTACAAAAAACAAGATATTCTAAACGCTCTCCGGAAGGTCTCACATCCGGAGAAGGGAAGTGACATCGTCTCCCTCGGGATGGTGGGCGATATACAGGTAACGGATGAAGGAATAACCCTTGTGCTGGTACCTGAAAAATCAAACGATCCCTTCCTGGCTTCGGTCAAGAGCAACTGCGTCAGGGCGGTCAAGGAGGAGCTCGGGCCTGATGCCGTCATCTCCTCGATAGAGGTAAAGCCAAGAATAGTGGTTGAGAAGATGGCAGCCCCGAAGAGGGATGTCCTTCCCGGAGTGAAAAATATCATTGCCGTCTCATCAGGAAAAGGTGGAGTGGGCAAGTCAACCGTAGCAGTCAACCTGGCTGTGGCACTGGCACGAAAAGGATATGCCACCGGCCTTCTTGATGCCGATATCTTCGGTCCATCGGTGCCCAGGATGTTCGATGCCGGTGACTACCATCCGGAAGTGAAAAGCGAAAATGGCACTGACATGATCATACCCATGACAAAGTATGGTGTAAAAATCCTCTCCATAGGATTCTTTGTCAAGGGTTCCGAGGCAGTCATCTGGCGCGGTCCGATGGCAAGCAGCTTCCTGAAGCAGCTTATCAGCCAGGGCGACTGGGGTGAGCTTGATTATCTCATCTTTGATCTCCCTCCCGGTACCAGTGACATACACCTTACACTTGTGCAGGAGGTTCCTGTCACAGGTGCCATAGTGGTTACCACTCCGCAGGAGGTTGCCCTTGCAGATGCCCGCAAGGGGATAGCCATGTTCCGCAGTGAGTCAATCAATGTACCGGTGCTGGGCCTGGTTGAAAACATGTCATTCTTCGAAGCCCCGGAGCTGCCCGGAAAGAAATATTACCTGTTTGGCAGGGAGGGCGGCAGCAGGCTCGCCGCCGAGAGTGGCACCGTACTGCTGGGACAGATACCGATCGTGGAAAGCATCTGTGACGGAGGCGACTCCGGAAAGCCCGTGGCACTGGAAGAATCAGCAACAGGACTGGCCTTCATGAACCTTGCAGATACTGTTGTCAGCCAGGTGGAAAAACGGAATGCGGAGATGGCCCCTACGAAGAGGGTGGAGATGAAATGAGCCTGCTGCCGCCACCGGCAGTCAGCCCCTCACTTTCCCGCCTCTTTTTCTTACCTTTGGATACTATCGGAAGGCCTCTTCAGTTATAAGAGTATAAACCATATTTGTTGAGATTAAGGCATAGGGTATACACAGCCGCGGTGATCATCCTGGTCACCCTGGTTCTTGCCGGGTGTTCTGCCGAAAAGAACACCGGCGCGAGCCGTTTTTACAATTCACTGATCTCCAAATACAATATCTGGTTCAACGGAAACGAAGCCTATAAGGCCGGAGTGAAAAAAGTCATTTCAACTCACCGTGATGACTACAGCCAGCTCCTTCCCGTTTTTGAATATTCCGCTCCGGAGTCGGCAAGGGCAGCTACCTCAGATATGGAACGGGCCGTCCAGAAGGCCTCAAAGGTTATCGCCCTCCATTCCATTACCGCAAAACCGGAGGATAAGGGGAGGAGAAGTCCCGGCGACAGAAACGAGGAGTTTTACAACAGGCGCGAGTACAATGAATGGGTAGACGACTCATGGCTGCTTATGGCCAAGGCGCAGTTCTACCAGAAGAACTTCATGGCAGCACGTTCATCTTTCTCCTTTGCCATCAGCATCGCCACCGATCCTGACCTTGTGACCGAGGCACGGATATGGATGGCCCGGATACAGTCAGAGGAGGGCAGCTATACTGAGGCATTACGCCTGCTGCAGGAAGCCGCCACCCCGGAAAACCTGTCACGCCCGCTTAGGGCAATGTATTATTCCACCCGCGCAGATGTAGCCCTGAGGCAGAAAAGATACGGAGATGCCGTGGAACCTCTCACCATGGCCATTGAAAATGCCGGCAGCAATGAGACCAAAGTCCGCCTCACCTATCTCCTGGCACAGGTGTGCAGGGCCGCCGGTGACAATAACCTCTCCACCCGCTACTTCAGGCAGGTGATGAGGATGAACCCACCCTATGACCTGAAGTTCAACGCAGGAATCAACCTCGCAGGAGTGACTGATCTTTCGCACGGTGATGCCGATGATCTGATGAAGACCCTTCGCAAGATGCTGAAAGACTCAAAGAACAAGGATTATCTTGACCAGATCTATTTCGCCCTCGGAGAGCTGGAACAGCGGATGGGTAACACCGATGAGGCACTTAAGCTGTGGTCACAGGCAGCAGCCAGCAGCACTGTCAACACCCGTCAGAAGGCCCGCTCATACCTCGCCCTGGCTGAGCATTATTATGATGTCCCTGAATACATGAAAGCCTGGCTCTATTATGACAGCGCCTCATACCTCATTGACAACCGGTTCCCTGACTATGACTTCATCAGCCGGAGAACAACTGACCTGGGTGAATATGCAGGTTTCCATACCGTGGTGGTTACCGAGGACAGCCTCCGCAGGGTGGCTGAAATGAGTGCTGCCGACCGCGATGCGCTCATTGCCGGGGTGATCAGGAGCATTGAGGAGGAGATGACCAGGCAACGCGCCGGTGACGGAGGCGACAGGTACAACATGGGCCAGTACTACGAAAACGAACAGCGGTACCGTGGCGCCATATCAGCAGAAGGTGGATGGTATTTCTACAACCAGGCGGCCCTGACATTCGGACGGACCGAATTCCGGCGCCGGTGGGGTGACAGGAGACTGGAGGACAACTGGAGGAGAGCCAATAAGGCCCGTTCAGCATTCGCACCCGGATCAGTCAATGAGAATGAATCACAGGGCGCAAACGGCGACAGCGCCGGGGTTGCACCCGAACGGACAAAGGAATATTACCTTCGTAACCTGCCGCTGACTGACTCACTGATGACCCTCTCTGTCAGGCGCAGCGCAGAAGCACTCCTGGGAGAAGGCAAAATACTCGCTTCGCGCCTCAACGACACCGTCACGGCTGCTGCCTCGCTCGAAAAAGCAGCAGCCACAGGTGGTGATGACAATTTAAAGGCAGAGGCCCTCTATGAGCTCTACCGCCTTCTCCGGACAGTTGACCCGGCCAGGGCGGAGAGACGCAGGGCTGAACTGCTGGCATCTTATCCTGACTCGGAATATGCCCTAATCCTCTCTGACCCGGACTATATGAACAGGCACAGGGAGCTCTCAACCAGGGCAACTAAAAGTTATGAGGCTGCATACCTGGCCTTCACGGAGGAGAAGTATGCCGAAGCAAAAGCCATCTGCGAGGAAGCACTCAGACTCTATCAGGGGGAAGAGCTGATTCCACGGTTCATGCTTCTCAACGCCATGGCCACAGGTGCCCTGGAAGGTGAGCTGGCCTACAAGGCATCCCTTGACTCGCTGGTGGCAAAATTCCCCGCCACCCCTGAAGGGAAAAGAGCCGCGGAGATAACCGAATTCCTGAGGAAAGAGAAGCCGGAGATCAGGATCGCCGAGGATACCCGCATAGCTGAAGAGATATATGTACATGATACGGTTCAGCCACATTATGTGATCATCATTGCCTCCAACCAGCGGGCAAACATGAACCAGATGGTGTTTGACATCATCAACTTCAACCTCGATAACCATGCTGACCGTAACTACCGTACAGAGGGAACAGCCGTTGATGCCGGATACCTTCTGATAACAACAGGTCCGTTTGAAAATGCCGGCGAAGCAACCGCCTGGCTTAAAAACTTCAATTACACATCAGTCATCAGGGAAGCAGCCACCGCAGACCTTAAACTCTTTGTCATCAGCCGTGACAACCTGCAGAAATTCAGGGAAGACAAGAATATCGACAGATATGCTATCTTTCACTCCCGGGAATATCCCAA
>SBFZ01000251.1 GCA_006227095.1 Bacteroidota bacterium
CATACATTATGTATCGCCACTGCTCTCTGGAATTTAACCACGAGGGCATTGTCAGGGTTAGAGTATAGCATACTGAATCCCGTCACTATCAGGAAGAGACACAATACTCCATTCATGGCATGCCATAGCCTTACCCAGACCGGATAGTGATAGAAATTACTGCTCATAATACTTTTTTACAGGCCTGATTATAATTCTGAAAATGGTATGGGCTCCTGCGAAGATCAGAACAAGAGAAACGACTATGATTCCGGTAAGGGAGATGAATTTGCTTCTGTTTGCACCAATCACATAGGAGTCATTGCTGAAGATTACCCCGTTTATAAATCCCTCCTGGTCACGGCTCTCCTTCGAGGCATACTTGTAAAGGGTTCCCATCAGGATTGAATTCTGGCTGTGGCAGTCAACACATGTATTCACAGCGCTGTCAGCCGCCATCACCTCATGCGCCACAAGAACGCTGTCAGTCATGCGTGTATGGCAATCGATGCACCTTACTGCAGCCAGATGCCTGTCGGGATCAGGAAGCCACTCATGCCTGGGAAGAACCATAGTCAGTTCCTTTTCGGTCACAAGCCCCATTATATCAGGATTCCCATGGCAGTGAAGGCACATCTCATTTGATTTTGAGATATTGTCACGCTGGCTGCCTGACTCACGCGCCAGCGGCCTGTAATAGTGGGCATCATGGCACTGCCAGCAGGTGAATGCCCCGTCTGTTGCAGTGTAATGAATACTTCTCTGGTATTCAGCATCAATCTCCTCGAACCTGTACTGTGCATAGGTAGGGTCATATCCGTGGCAGTCAAGACATCCCCACCCGGTCTCAAACCGTGTCTCAATGGTGTGAGGGAATTCCTTGAAGCCTTCACTGTGACAGTCGAGACAGCTGAAGCTCCAGTGCACCGAATTGTAAAAAGCATCCGGGCTGATGAAATTATGCTCTGCCATCAGCTCTTTCCTGGTCAGTCCGCTAAGGGTGTCTGTGATACTGAACACCAGTTTTCCGTGGCATCTCAGGCAATTCTGGTCATTGTCTTCAGCGTAAAGACTTAACTCCTTCCCCCTTCTCTTCTCTTCCGTAACTGTGTCCTGCTCCTGCGCCACTGAGGGAAGGGATGCCAGGAAAGGCAGAACAAAAAGAAAAATAGATGATAATTTTCTGAAAATCATGCCGCAACCTATACTTTAAAACCTGACAGTAACATTGAGCCCTATCAGGAACTTTCCGTCACTGAGGCTGTTCTGGTTATACACAAAGTTATACTGTCCCAGAATATCCTTGTAATTTGCGAAAAAAATCTGAAATGCGTGCGTTGCAGTACCAATTTCCCATCCAAGTGCAAGCTGAGGCTTGGAATTATACTCCTCATTTTCCTGCTTGTTGAAGAGCTGATCATACTCGGCGATGATGCTGTGTGAGCCTGTTACATTGAACCTTGCTCCTGCCGAAATACCATAGTTTGCATTCTTGTAACCGTCTTCCACGGCATTGAGCCATATGAATGTCGGGGCCAGCTGCAGTGAGAACTTCGTACCGAACTGACGGGCTATCAGTATCTGGTTGAAGTAAGACAGACGGTGTATCTCACGCCAGTCATGTGCCGGGCCAAAAGTATTCTCATTCAATAGATTGATTCCTACATTTCCGTAATATGAAAGGGAAACGGGAACAGACCCTGACGAAGTCTGCTGCAGTATGGCAAATTTGACGGCGAGGTCCTGTGCCTTGTAATTCTTGGCTGTACCCACGGCAACCATGAGCCTGTCAGTAATACCGTAATTCAGTCCAAGCCTGATGTTGGCAGGTGCCCACAGCCCGAAGAGATCATCGAGGGCATTGTTGACGGTTCCGAAACGGTGATGTATCTCAAACTCAAGCATCCCCTTGAAAGGTGTGGCCACGGTCTGATTGTCAACTAAAATACTTGTTTCAAATATCCTTACCGGATAATCTTGGCTCTCCTGGCAGAATACCGGGAATGTAATCAGGGCCAGAACAATTGATATGGCAATTTTTTTCATTTTATGCATTGTTTATAGTTTCCTGGATTCTAATTTTTCTTTGCTCCCTGTGATGCCCACAGTTCTATGACATCGGGAGCTGACAACAGCAGGGTGTCAACCTGCAGCATCTGTGACCCGAATGCCGTTATGGAGGAATGAATTGAAAATACCCTGCTTGAGGCCGGAGCGACCGTGTCAGTATTTGCATAGAGCTTGTCATAGGCTCTGTCCGCACTCCATGAACTGTGACAGCCCTGGCAGAACGGCAGGATATTGGCCGAGAAACTCACCGGGAGTTCCTGGGGTGGCTCCTGTTTGACCCATGAATATTTCTCACACGAAGAAAGGAACAGCCCTCCCGAAATAATCAGGGTGGCCATCACCAGTCTTGTAATCCATGTCTTACACTTCATCTTGCTTTCTGTTATATTATTCACAAATATATCGGAATAAGCAATCGGCACTTTACCGCAGAGAGTGTAATTAAACTGTCATACAGGAGTTTCTTGTCAACCGAAAAGTTGATATTTGTCATTATTAAGGGATGAATTTCCCCGGATTGGAAGATCAGTGACAATCCGCCCCTGATATACCCTGAACAGTATCATTTTCCCGAAACCTTTCACTGTGGAGGCCGGGCGGTACGTGTCATGGAAACAGGCAGGCCGCCGATTCCCGTTCAGGCTGGCAAAATCAACTTACCTTGTAGAGGCCCAGCTGCTTCTCCTCAAAGGAGGCAATATAATCTGACCTCACCATGTTTTCAGTCCTGGCAAATGAGATGAACAACTCTGCCGAGGAAGCATAGAGGGGATCGCGCTGTGCGTCATGAAGCAGCAGGTAACCCATGATGATGTTGGCGGCCATTTCCACAAGACGGCGTGCATGGAAGTCGGTCAGCTCATTGTTGCCTTCTGCCACTACCTGTGCCACCCTTTTCTCAAAGTCATCGGTAAGCTCCTTCAGTTCCTTCCCGAGATGCTCCATCTCAGGCCGCAGATCGATCTTCTCATATTCACGTATCTGCGCCAGGTATCCTCCGGTGGTTACCCCCCTTATGGCAGCCACCACCTGCAGCTGTGAGGTACCCTCATATATCGAGGTGATACGTGCATCACGGTAAAGTCTCTCAACCGGGAAATCCTTTATGAACCCTGCACCTCCGTGTATCTGAACTGCATCATAGGCTATCCGGTTGCACCATTCACTGCTGATGAGCTTTACCATAGGGGTAAAGATGTCAGCCAGCCTGGTATTGGTCTTCAGATCCTCACGTTCTTCCTTTGTCAGGGGACGCTCTGCGCCGATGAATGACCATGCCTTATAGGTATCAACAAAACGGGCTGTCTCATACAGCAGTGACCTCATCGCCTCGAGGCGGACTCTCATCAGGGTAAGCATCTCATAAACAGCCGGGAACTGATCAATTGTCTTTCCAAACTGTTTTCTCTCTGAGGCATACTTCCTGGCCTCCTCGTATGCTGCCTGTGCAATGCCGACTGACTGTGCACCGACTCCAAGGCGGGCACCGTTCATCAGTGACATGACATACTTGATAAGACCCATTCGCCGCTCACCAACAAGCTTAGCCGGAGCGTTGCGAAACACCAGTTCACAGGTGGGTGAGCCCTTTATGCCCATCTTGTTCTCTATGCGCCTGACGATGACACCGCCATCAGCCTTGTCATAAACGAACAGAGAGAGCCCTCTTCCGTCAGTGGTTCCTTCCTCTGAACGGGCAAGAACAAGTGATATCTCAGCATCACCGTTGGTGATGAATCTTTTCACCCCGTTAAGCAGCCATGTACCCCTGGTTTCATCATAGTGAGCCTTCAGCTGCACTGCCTGAAGGTCAGATCCTGCATCAGGCTCGGTAAGGTCCATGGCAGCCGTTGCTCCCCTGTTGAACCGCGGGAGCAGATCGTCCCTGATCTCATCCGAAGCAAACTCAAGAATCGTCTCACCACAGTCCTGCAGTCCCCATATGTTGGCAAAACCGGCATCAGCCCTCGAGACCAGCTCGGCAGCCATGACATATGGCACCATCGGGAAATTGAGCCCGTCATACTTGCGGGGAAAGTTCATCCCTATAACACCGGCACGGGTGAGCGCCTCATGATTCTCCTGTGTACCGGG
>SBFZ01000055.1 GCA_006227095.1 Bacteroidota bacterium
TGCCTCTTGCCTCTTGCCTCCTGTCTTATTTCAAGTATCTCCACCTTCCTGAATTCAACAGGGTGTGATTCAGACTGAAGGGCAATATAACCCTCCTTAAGAGGCGTACCCTGTGGCAATGGAAATCCTTCGGGCATATCTCCGCCTATTTGTGGTTTCGAGTATGTCAGAACAGTGTCACCGTTGACAATGTGATGGATCAGGCTGTCAGCATATACGACAAGCTCAGCTGTCACCCAGTCATCATCATAGAAATATTTTGATGATGATGAGGTACAGTGTTCGGTTACAAGTGCATCGCCAATTACTATGTGAGTATGCGGGGTACAGACGTTCATGGTCGGTGTCTCCCGCTCCGCAGTACTGCCAAGGAACTGTGCCTCAATTGATACGGGCCAGTCCTGGTTCAGTCCTATTGTTGCCGGATCCTGGCAGTGAAACATTATGCCGCTGTTGCGGAATCCCCATGATGGCCCGCCCGGCAATTGTTCTCCGGTAAACCGGTATTCAACCCGCAGTTTATAGGACGAGAATGGTTCCCTGTAGTAGATATGACCGAATTCATACCTGAAGGTGTCATATTCGGAATAGGAAACCTTCATTACCCCGTCTTCCACCCTGAAAGTGTTTTTGTAATTCTCGCCCAGGGGCGAACCTTTGATCTTGATTATCCAGCCGTCAAGATTCTGACCGTTGAAGAGCTGTACCCACTGTTCCTTAGGTTTCGTTGCGCAGGAGGAAATAACAGAGGTTGTTACGATCAGGAGCAAGAGTTTTTTAATCATGGTTTTAAAGTATTTGGTGACCTGGTATCTTTTGAAAACATGTAATTCCCGGCTTCATCTCCGCCAGGTAATGTCCATGAATGATCTTATTCATCCGCTCCGGCCTCAGGTTGCCCGCTGGTTTGCACTACTGCAACTGCCGATCTTTTGCTGCCGACTGCCTGAAGCACCGCCTGTTCTATCCCTCTGGCATCATATCCGCACTCATGCCAGAGCTCCTGCTGTGTCCCGTGCTCCACGAAATAGTCAGGGATACCCATCCGTCTTATCTCAACGGCGTAGCCATGATCTGCAGCAAATTCAAGGACGGCGCTGCCAAAGCCTCCCTTGATCATCCCGTCTTCCACGGTGATGATTTTTTTGAACCGTTTCATGACGCTGTGCAGCACATCTTCGTCAAGGGGATTGGCAAACCGCATGTCATAGTGCATTACCGAGATACCCGCACTCTTGAGTTTCTGCGCCGCATCCACAACAAATATTCCGGGATGGCCCAGGCTTAAAACGGCAATGTCATCTCCCTCGCTTATCAGGCGGCTGCGGCCAACGGGAATCTCCTCAAACGGCTGCTGCCATTCGCAAACCATTCCGGTCCCTCTCGGGTAGCGGATGCTGAACGGGCCCTTGACGGTGTCAAGCTGTGCGGTATACATCATGTTGCGCAATTCTACCTCATCCATGGGTGCTGCCGTGATCATTCCCGGGATGTTGCGCATAAATGCTATGTCGAAAAAACCATGGTGTGTTGCCCCGTCCGCTCCTACCAGTCCGCCGCGATCCATGCAGAAGACCACCTTAAGACCCTGGAGTGCCACGTCGTGGATCACCTGGTCATAGGCACGCTGCATGAATGATGAATAAATATTGCAGAATGGGATGAGTCCGTTGGTTGCCATACCGGCAGAAAAAGTAACGGCATGCTGCTCGCAGATACCCACATCAAATGCCCTCTCTGGCATCTCCTGCATCATGATATTGAGGGAGCACCCGGTGGGCATGGCAGGTGTAATACCGACTATCTTTTCATTCATCCGGGCCAGTTCCACGATAGTGTTACCGAAGACATCCTGGTAGAGGGCATGCCTCGGGCATTCTGCCGGTCTGATCAGTTCACCGGTACATTTGTCGAACTTGCCGGGTGCGTGAAATATTGTCTGCTGCTCCTCGGCCTTGGGGAATCCCTTGCCTTTTACGGTAACGCAGTGAAGCAGCTTTGGACCTGGAATTGTCTTGAGGTCTTCAAGAACGCGGGTTAGATGTAGAACATCATGACCATCAATGGGGCCGAAATACCTGAATTTGAGAGCCTCAAACAGGTTGCTCTGCTCAAGCACCGTACCCTTGATACCGTTTTCAATCTGTGCTGCAAGCAGCCTTGCCCTGTTACCTACCCGCCTGTACCGTCCCAGAAGTCTCCATACCCTGTCCTTGAACCTGTTGTATGTCTGACTTGTGGTTATGTCAAGGAGGTATTCCTTCAGGGCTCCGACACTGGCATCAATGGAAATATTGTTATCATTGAGGATGACCAGCAAATCAGCTTTCTGGTTGCCGGCATTGTTCAGTCCCTCGAATGCCAGTCCTGCCTGAAGGGCTCCGTCGCCTATCACTGCCACCACCTTGCGTTTTTCCCTGTTGATATGGGCTGCCACAGCCATCCCCAGTGCAGCAGAGATGGAGGTTGAGGAGTGCCCAACACCAAAGGCATCATATTCACTCTCTGACATACGGGGGAAACCGCTCACACCCTTGTATTTCCTGTTGGTATGGAACTGAGCCTTGCGGCCGGTCAGAATTTTATGGCCATAGGCCTGGTGACCTACATCCCATACAATCTTGTCATAGGGGGTATTATAGACAAAGTGAAGCGCAACCGTCAGCTCAACCACACCGAGGCTTGCCCCGAAATGGCCCGGATTGCTGCTGACCTCGTCAATGATGTGCTGCCTGAGCTCATCACTGAGCCTGACAAGGTCAAGCCTGTCAAGTTTCCTGAGGTCTTCAGGGGTATTTATCCTGTCTAGCAGCCGTTCTGATGATGACATTGATTTCAGGTTGTCAATTGCCGGGTCAAAGATACTTATTATTTAATTTTTGCCGAAAGGGTATATGAGACCCGTGATCGTCCGGAATATTGTTCTTACCAGGGGGAATCAGGGTTATGTCCTGTATACCTGTCGCCAATTTCCCGGTCATGCCGGAACAGGTTATTGCTTCCTGCATAGGGTCGTCTTCTATAGACGTGATGTTTTTCATCAGTCAACAAATGGTGGTAAATAATTTCGGTTGTTAATTAATCATCCGACAATTAAGAACAGCATTTCTCATTTATTGTTTAATTCGCACATGATGCAAAGTTTAAAGAGGTAAGGTAATGAAAGCGGCTAAAATTCTGTTAACGTTGCTGTTGGGAGCACTGATGGCGGTCTCCTGCGTTACGGGGAAGAGGTACAACACTCTCACCGACAGGAACCTGATGCTGATGTCAGAGCGTGACTCCCTGAAGGCAGAGAACATCTGGCTTACGATGTCAAACAGGGAGCTTACTGCAAGGTCAGTGCAGCTCACTGAAGATACCGAAAAGCTTTCCGGTGAACTTCAGAAGACCCGCGATGACCTTGCGCAGAAGAGGGATGAAGTGAACAGCCTTTCTGCCCGTTATGATGAACTGCAGAGGGCACAGGCTGAGCTGGCGGCAGGCAAGGCGCAGGAGACCCAGAGACTGCTAGGCGAACTGCACCAGGCCCAGACAGAGCTGCAGCAGAGGGAAGACCTGATGCGTGACCTGGAGATGAATCTTGATACCAAAAAGGCTGCTCTCGAGGAGCTCACCTACGAGCTGGAAAAACGGAACGCCCGCCTGGCAGAGCTGGAGAAAATGCTTGACGCCCAGCAGAAGGCAGTGAAGGCACTGAAGGACAAGGTGTCAGATGCACTCTTCGGGTTCGAAAACAACGGCCTAACAGTATCAATGAAAAACGGCCAGGTTTATGTCTCCATGGAGGACAAACTGCTATTCAAGACCGGCAGCTATGAGATTGATGCCAATGGCCGTACGGTTCTGCGCAAACTTGGAACACTTCTGGAAAAAAATCCTGATATCACAATTACCATTGAGGGACACACTGATGACGTACCCTACAGGGCTGCTCCGGGGCAGCAGATACTTGACAACTGGGACCTGAGCGTGAAGAGGGCTACAACAGTGGTCAGGGTACTGACACAGGATACCCATATCAATCCCAAAAGGCTTGTAGCATCAGGACGAAGCGAATATATGCCTGTTGATCCTCTGAAAACACCTGATGCAAGGCAGAAGAACCGAAGGACTGAGATCAT
>SBFZ01000199.1 GCA_006227095.1 Bacteroidota bacterium
TCGGGCTTGTGGTATCTGTAGTTTTTGCCATTTTATACGGTCTGGTTTTCCAGCGGTTGTTCGGGTCACCCAAGGAGGAGCTTCTGCAGCAGCAGGTTGAGGAACTCAGGCTGAGCTATTCGCTTCTTGAGAGGAAGATAGACCATTATTCGGGGGCAGTGGCCGAGATGCGTTCATCTGACAACACCTCATACCGTGCAGTACTTGACCTTCCCCTGATACCGGCTGACATCTCCGAGGGAGGTGCCGGAGGTACAAACAGGATGGCAGACCTGACAGGCTACCTGAATTCGGATCTGATGATGAGGGTCAGGACGAAGTTTGATGATCTGAAGACACAGACAAATATACAGTACAACTCACTTACCGAGCTGACAGCCAGGGCCGGAGAATGGAAGGAGATGTGGGAACATCTTCCGTATATAAGGCCGGTAAATGTCACCATGAGACTGGGTGACGGCATGAAATTCCGTGAAAAGCATCCTGTATCCGGTTCACCGCGGTGGCATTTCGGCCAGGATTTCTCCTGTCCGATTGGTACCGAGGTGTTTGCCACCGGTGCGGGTGTTGTTGCCTTCGCAGGAAACCAGAAAGACGGTTTCGGAATCAAAGTGGTCATTGAACACGGTTACGGTTACAGGACCATTTACGGCCACCTTAGCGAGTTCAGCGTGAAGAGGGGGCAGAAGGTCTCACGAGGCGATTTCATAGGACTTTCAGGCAATACCGGTACTTCAACCGGCCCTCACCTCCATTACCAGATAGACCTCTTCGGGGAACATGTAAACCCGCTATGGTATTTTGAAGACGACCTTACCGAAGAGGAGTACTTCATGATGCTCGACTACCTGTCAAAACCCTGAGAGGCAACCTGACAATGTCATACTGCCTTTAACCAAACCCTGACCCGTATCTGGTCAGTCCGCCGTGAGTTTCCGACCTGGTCATGGCAAGGATCCGTCCCGGCCGGTTGTAACGCTCCGGCCTGGTTTGGCGTTCAGCCTGGCTCCGATCCTCAGACGGCCTGCCCGCCTTGACGTGCCGGCCGTGACAGCAAGGCAAATGGCCCGATCTCTGAACTTACCGGGTTGTTTTCCTGCAGATTGTCCGGGAGTAAGCAGACAGGATTATGCAGGACTGTTTTTGTAGTTATTTTATTATTTCTTATGTTTGCATACATACAGAATGTCATCCCAGAAGATGCCAAAGACAAAGTACAAGTTCAATCATGAGACACTCAGCTTCGACAAGATAAGGCTGGGTCTCAGGCAAACATTCCTTAGGCTTTTCGGATATTTCTTCGCGTCATTGCTTCTTGCCGGAATTTACGGGTTTATTTTTGCATTCATTTTTGACTCTCCGAAGGAGAAAGCCCTGAAGAGGGAAATAGCCCAGCTCACTCTCCAGTATGAACTTATGAACAAGGAGATGGAGAATGTTGAAAAAGTCCTGTTTCACCTTCAGGAGACAGATGACAACCTCTACCGCACCATCTTCGAAAGTGAACCTGTTCCCTCGTCCTATCGCGAGGGTGGGATCGGAGGTGTCAACAGGTATGAAGAGATGGAGGGGTTCTCCAACTCAGAACTGGTAATAGAGACTGCCAGGAAGCTTGACCGTATCAGGAAAAAGATATATGTTCAGTCGGAGTCTTTTGATGAGCTGATTGCCTTTGCGAGGGAGAAGGAGGAGATGCTGAGGAGCATTCCGGCCATACAGCCTGTATCGAATGATGACCTCAAGCGTACTGCTTCAGGCTTTGGCTTCCGCATACACCCCATTTACAAGATTTCAAAGTTCCATTCAGGCATGGATTTTACGGCACCGACAGGAACAGAGGTCTATTCAACGGGGAATGGTGTCATCAGGGAGGTAAAGTCAGCACGCCGGGAACTTGGAAACCATATCATCATTGATCATGGCTTTGGTTATCAGACGGTTTATGCCCATCTTGACAAGTTCAATGTAAGGGTTGGTCAGAAGGTGAAGAGGGGTGATGTCATCGGATTTGTCGGGAGCACCGGGCTCTCAACGGCTCCGCATCTTCATTATGAGGTCCATGTTAACGGCAAGGCCGTTGATCCGGCTCTTTATTACTTCAATGACCTCTCTCCGGAGGAGTATGACAGGATGCTTGAGATCTCCAGCAAGAGCGGACAAACATTCGATTGATTGAAATAACCCGCCATGCCTTACAGGGAAAAAAAAGTGGAAAAGCTCTACTACCAGATAGGAGAGGTTTCAGAGATGTTTTCCGAACCTGTCTCCACAATCCGTTTCTGGGAGAAGGAGTTTGATATTCTCAAGCCTAAGAAAAACAACAAGGGAAACAGGCTCTTCATGCAGGAAGACATCAGGAACCTGAGGCTTATCCATCATCTGCTCAGGGAAAGAGGTATGACCCTTGAAGGGGCAAAGAAGTACCTTAAGGGTAACCGTGATGAGGCTGACTACAGGATTGAGATTGCCGATACCCTTCGCAACATAAGGGCCATGCTCCTGGATATCAGGGACGAAATCAAATGATTTTATGGCAATAACACTTGCTGAATTTACAGGATGGCTTGAGGGTCATATACCTCCGTCGTTTCAGGATGATTATGACAACAGCGGGCTGCAGGTTGGAGATCCCGGTGCGCAGGTAAATTCAGTCTTACTGACTGTTGATGTTACACCCGGTGTAATTGACGAAGCAGCCGCCCATGGCTGTAACCTGGTGCTTTCTCACCATCCGCTTATCTTCAGGCCGTTGAAACGGCTGGCTTACGGCAGTAACAGCGAGGTGTGTGTCGCAGCAGCGATCAGTAAGGGGATAGCCGTCTATTCCGCCCATACCAGTTTCGATTATACCGGCAACGGTGTAAGCCGTATCCTGGCTGAGAAGGCCGGATTACAGGGGATACGGGTGCTGGAGCCGCTGAAGGGGAGGCTCATGAAACTGGTGACCTATGTGCCTGAGTCTCATGCTGCGATGGTTCGTGAAGCTCTTTTTGCTGCCGGAGCAGGGCACATCGGCAATTATGACCGGTGCAGCTACAATATGAAAGGAGAAGGGACTTTCCGTGCCGGGGAGGGAACCGATCCGTTTGCCGGCAGGGTGGGAGAACATCATACTGAGTCAGAGATTCGCATCGAGGTGATCCTTCCGTCGCATCTGAAGGGTGCATGTATTAAGGCGATGCTGGCAGCCCATCCGTATGAGGAGGTTGCATGGGATCTCATTGCGCTTGAGAATGAGTACACGGGTGCCGGCGCCGGTGCCATTGGCACCCTGCCTGCTCCGCTGGCAGGTGCGGCGCTGCTGCAGCGGCTGCGCGAACTGACCGGCCTGCCCGTCATCCGCTACAGCGGTGACACCGCCCGCACCATCACTACGGTGGCAGTGTGCGGAGGGGCCGGCTCTCACCTCATCAGCAGCGCCGCACGCGCCGGCGCTGACGCATTCATTACCGGTGACATAAAATACCATACCTTCACCGAAGCACCCGAAAAGATGCTTGTGGCAGATATCGGCCATTATGAAAGTGAAAAATTCTCTTTGGAAATTCTCTACAACCTGATTCAGAAAAAATTTCCTAACTTTGCACTCCGGTTTTCCGGAATAAAAACAAATCCCATTAATTATTACGGGTATGACAAAACAGACCAAATCAGCTGAAACCGAACTTACAATAGAAGAAAAACTGAGAGCATTATTTTCTTTGCAGCTCGTTGACTCAGAGATAGATAAAATCCGTACTCTTCGCGGAGAGCTCCCTCTCGAGGTGCAGGACCTTGAGGATGAGGTGGCCGGTCTCGAAACCAGGATAGGCAATCTGAAGAATGAGATATCAGAACTTGAGAAATCAATAGTTGGCAAGACCAACGAGATCACCGCATCGCAGGCCCTCATCAAGAAATATGAGGAGCAGCAGAACAATGTCCGCAACAACCGTGAATATGACTCACTTTCCAAGGAGATTGAGTTCCAGACTCTGGAGATAGAGCTCTGCAACAAGAAGATACGGGAGTTTACCGCACAGGATGCTGACAAGAAGGAGGTGATGGCTGAGGCACAGAACTCGCTGGATGAAAGGAAACGTGATCTTGAAGGCAAAAAGGCAGAACTTGAGGACATTACAC
>SBFZ01000136.1 GCA_006227095.1 Bacteroidota bacterium
GCGATCCGCCAGCCGGCGGAGAGCAGCCAGATTGCAGGGGAAGAAAGTATCAGCAGGCAATCGGCAAAAGTCAGCAGCGAAAAACTCTATTGTTGTTTTGCAGGGTTGGGGATAATGCAAAGGAACTCGAAGGTCTCGCCGAACGGGTTTCTGAACTGGTGCAGATCGCCCGGCCTGACAAACAGGCTCTGACCTTCGGCAACCTCATGTTCAACCCCCTTCTCATCCACAGCGATGCCTCGACCACGTTCAACCTTTATCACATGCTCATAGTTATGGTTATGGAATGGGGTGTTGCCTCCCGGTGCAACGAAGAAGTGGCGCATAATGATATTACCTGACCCGTCTTCCGGACCTATCAGTATCTTCATCCTTACGTTGCTGGCACCTTCCATCTGCACTTCCGGTGCGGGTATCTCAGAGTTGTTGTTTACCTTCATGGTATTATCGCTTTCAATTTGCCATACTTGTTTCAGTAACAAACAACCTTATAAAAGGTTTTACATTCCTAGGTCAGTCCTATCCGTTTCCGGAAAAATGCCAGGGCAAGAATAACACCTACCACTACTGCAGCCGCAAGGGCTGTGAGAAATATTGCCCGGTAGTCTGTCTGCCGTTTGATCATTATCCCTGCAAAGGCCCATACAACAGCAAGCCCGATGAATGGATTCTCAAGCCGCCAGATGGCAAGTGAGACAATCACGGCGCCAGCCGCTATCATGATTATTGTCCAAGTCTGTTCACTGACACTGAAACCGCCCCAGCCGGAACTTACCAGCAAGGCTGTCACATTGGCGATGGTGGCGATGCAGATCCAGCCAAGATAAATGCCAAAGCCGGCCTTGATGAAGGCATCGGGAAGGTCTTTGATGAAGACGTTTATCCATACCAGTGCCACCAGCAGTCCAAGCATAAGTATGAGCGACAGGGGAAGCCTTTCATAGTGCCATGCCACTATCCAGAGGGCATTGAAGATACAGGTCACACCAAAAAGCCACCCTATCCGTGAAATGACTGCGGTATAGGCGGTAGTAAACTGGATAACGCAGAATATCAGCAGCAGGATGTAGATCACTCCCCAGATGGAGAAGGTTATGCCTGCCGGCACGAAGAGGTTGGGCCATGCATCGGACAGTTCACCGGTGGTTTTCCCATTGAGCGGGAGGGCGTTGGCCAGGTAGTTCATCACAACCATCCCGGCAAAAAGTACCAGATTCAGGAATTTCATATTAATTGGGTTTAGATCTGAAACACGTATAAAGATAATCTAAAAAAGCCATGCCGGAGGCTCCTGATGGGAATCGCAAGCCTCAGCCCTTTGTTTTTTCCTTATCGCATTCGCCTCCGGGCCTGCAGAGATACCACCTGTTGTGTTCCAGCTCGTGCTTCAGGATATATTGCTCACCGTCAGCCGTTTCAACCATGAAATAGTCAGACACGGGATGCTTCTGGTCCTGATCCCACTGGTACCAGCGGTCAATGACCTCCTTCACCTCGTGTCTTACCCCCTCCCACATGAAACATTTCGGGGTCTCATCATCCCTGAAGCCTGAGTAGCATTCAGTCTTGATATGAATCAGCTCTTTCATCAGGATGCATTTTTTGTTTTGAATCTCCCTCTCTTACAAAGGTAAGACTTTCACTCATGGATTTCAAGCAAAAGTGAAGGGGACCGGAAGGGATAAACGGATCAGGTCTCTTTCCCTGCCGTGTCAGCAGAAATAATAAAGTAATTCACAATGCTTATCACTGCAGCAAAGAAGCACCAGACCGATGTCAGGTATTCCTTGTAAAAGATCCCGGTAATCAGGCATGAGAATGTCATCAGAAGCCCCAGTATCCATATCTGCCTGCGGCTTGAGATGAACAGCGGAACCAGTGTGGCAAGGAGGTATCCGGCAAAGACATAGAGAGACCATTGCTTCGGGATATCACTGGCGTACCTGATATGGTGGCTGCTGATCATGGGAGTCACCTCCCTGGTCAGCAGGCCGATGCCATAGTAGACTGAAACCAGGATACCGACGACAAGAAAGGGCAGGATGATCATTCTTCTTCTCTTCAGTTTTTCCATCAGGAATACTGAAGCAGGTACGAATGAAGGCCAGAGGATCACAGCTGCGAAAAGGAAAGTATATGTGGCTATTTTAAGCATCAGGTCATGGCCCGGCGATTGCAGGGCAACCCACACGAAGCCTTCTGATATCTGCTGTGCACCGAACACGAGAGGCATGGATGCGAACACGCGCCGTGACGGATCACTGTTTTTCCTGATTGTCAGGATACCTGCTGCAGTGATCAGTGCTCCCCCGGCAAAGCTGGCTCCTGCTGAAAAACACATGGTACTTTCTCCTTTCGGGGAACCAATTTAACGAATTTTGATATTTCAATGTATCTTTCCCTCAGAAAAGATGGCCGCCAATGAAAAAGACGATACTCATTTCCGCACTCAGCTTCTTCCTTGCCACCCTGGTCACCCTCGGGCAGAATGACAGGTTCAGTTTCGCCCTGGTTACCGACACGCACATAGGGGGTGAAGGGGCAGACGAAGACCTTCAGCGTACTGTTGATGACATAAACGGTGCTGACACCATTGCATTTGTTATTATATCAGGCGATATAACCGAGTTCGGTTCTGACAGTGAGCTGCGCAAAGCGAAGCAGATACTTGACGGCCTGACAAAGCCGTGGTACATCATCCCCGGAAATCACGACACAAAATGGTCTGAGAGCGGTGCAAACAGCTTCCGGGTGGTCTTCGGAGGCGAAGCCTTCGCCTTCAGTCATGGTGACTGGCTCTTTCTTGGCACCAATTCAGGTCCGAACATGAGGATGGGACCCGGACAGATACCGAGGGAAAACATAGTGTGGCTGGATTCTGTTCTGAGCGTACCTGTAAACAGGGAGATGAAGGTCATCTCCGTCAACCACTACCCTCTGGATGAGGGTCTGAATAACTGGTACGAGCTTACCGACAGGCTGAAGAAGCTTGACACGAGGCTGGCCCTGTGCGGTCACGGTCATTCAAACAGGGAGCTGGACTTCGAAGGTATTCCGGCCCTCATGGGCCGGTCCAACCTCCGTGCCGGAAAGGAATACGGAGGATACAACATAATGACCATATCAGGTGACACCCTGATCAATGCATCCGTCAGGCATCCGGGTGTGGCAACAATGCCGGCCTGGGCAGCAGTCAGGCTGGTGAACCATGGTTTTGCCTCAGATACAACCCGGTGGCCCAGGCCTGACTACTCGATGAATGACATGTATCCACAGGTGAGTGGGACATGGCGTGTTCAGCAGGATGCAGATATAGGTGCCGGTGCGGCCGTAGCAGGCAGAATGGCTATAGTCACCAGCACTGCAGGTGAGGTCAGTGCACTCTCACTCAGTAACGGGCATACAAGATGGCGCTTCGCGACAGGGGCAAAAATTTACAGCACCCCGGCCATAAGCGGAAAAACAGTCATTACGGCCTCCGCTGACGGAATGGTAAGGGCCCTGGGGCTGAAGAACGGAAAACTGCTCTGGAGCTTTGATGCCGGGCAGCCGGTGGTGGCCTCACCCGTGATAAGCGACGGGAAGGTAATCATTGCCGGGTCTTCAGGCAAATGCCACGCTCTTGACATCAGTGACGGCTCACTGCTCTGGAGCAATGGTTCGATAGACGGGTTTGTGGAGACAGTTCCCCTGGTGTACGGGGGAATGGTGATCTTCGGCACCTGGAACAACCGCCTGTACGCCCTCGATGCTGAGACCGGCGTCACGAGATGGGTATGGAACAACGGATACACCAACAGGATGCTCTCACCGGCAGCATGCGTTCCGGTGGCAACCGGGAACAGGGTATTCGTTGTGGCACCAGACAGGAAGATGGCATGCCTGGATGCCCTGACGGGCAAACTGATATGGCACTCTGACCTTGGCGGCATTGCAGTCAGGGAGTCAATGGGTATTTCGGCCGACAGCACCATGGTGCTGGCAAAGACGATGAACGGTATTGTCATAGGGGTATCCACGGCCGGAGACCAGCCTGAGATCATCTGGAAGACTGAATTCAACATCGGGTATGACATCGCCCCGGCAGTAATCACAGAAAAAAATGATATCATTTTT
>SBFZ01000162.1 GCA_006227095.1 Bacteroidota bacterium
TCAAAGATACCACGCAGCAATTTTGGCAACTGTCTGCGCAATGCTGCCCAGCAGTTCATTGAGAAGCGTGGTGATGACACCAACATCATTGCCGGCTACCACTGGTTCGGGTCATGGGGGCGTGACACCTTCATATCACTCCCGGGCCTGGCTCTGGCGCGCACTTCAGAGGATCTCTACGCTGCCGTGCTCGACACGCAGGTGCGCCGCATGAAAGGTGGCCTCTTCCCCAATATGGGTGACAATGACAACCCCGCCTTCAACAGTGTTGATGCCCCGCTGTGGTTCTTCCAGGCACTATGGAGCTACGGGCTTGACCCGAATGAGACATGGAAGCGGTATGGAGCTGCCATGAAGGATGTACTCAATGCATACCGGTCAGGCACTTCATTCGGGATACACATGAGGGAAAACGGCCTTATATATGCAGGTGCACCGGGCAAGGCACTGACATGGATGGACGCGGTTGTCAACGGTGAACCGGTGACGCCCCGTGACGGCTATGCAGTGGAGATAAATGCATTGTGGTACAATGCAGTGTGCTATTCAATTGATTGTGCCCGGGCTGCACATGACAGGACATTTGTCAGGGAGTGGCAGCATCTGCCGGAGCTGATACTCATGTCATTCATTGAGGTATTCTGGGATGAAGAACACGGTTACCTGGCTGACTATGTCAATGACAGGGAGATGAGGAACATGCAGGTGAGACCAAATATGGTCATAGCCACCTCATTGCCATATACCATGCTCACGAGGGAACAGATGAAGAGCATACTGGATATTGCAAACAGGATGCTTGTGACACCCAGGGGACTCCGCACACTGTCACCCTCAGAGGAGGGTTACAAGGGGATCTATTGTGGTGATCAGGCAACACGTGACAGGGCATATCACCAGGGAACGGTATGGCCGTGGCTGATGGGGCCCTTCTGCGAAGGATGGCTGAAGGTCTATGGCGAAGGGGGAGTGTCACGGGTCAGGAAACTGATAATGGGCTTCGAGGAGACACTGACGGAGGCCGGAATATCAACCATCTCGGAGATATATGACGGTGATCCGCCGCATTCGGCAAGGGGGGCAATATCACAGGCGTGGAGCGTGGGAGAGATACTCAGGATCTTCACCCTGCTTGAAACTAAATATTCAGAAAAATAGAATGATATGCGTGTCCTGATGTTTGGATGGGAGTTCCCTCCCCATATTGCCGGGGGGCTGGGTACAGCCAGTTACGGCCTCACCCGCGGTCTTGCCGCCCAGCGCGATATTGAGGTCATCTTCGTGGTGCCAAAGGCATACGGCGATGAAGATCAGAGCATAGTCAGACTCATCGGGGCCAATACTGTACCCGTTGCCTTCAAAAAGGTGAAGTACAGGTATTTCCAGAAACCGGTCGAAAAGATCGAGGTCTTCTCCAAACTTGTCCCGTATACTGATCCGGAAGATTTCTGGAAGATGACCCGCGGAGAGGTGGCTGACAGTGACCTGCTGGTCGAAACAAACTCCCAGGGGAAGGTTGACTTCACAGGCAGCTACGGAACAACGCTGATGGATGAGATTTACAAGTATTCAGTGGTGGCACAGGTAATTGCCTCAGAGCAGGAGTTTGATATCATCCATGCACACGACTGGCTGGCCTATCCGGCCGGCATAGCTGCCAAGGCTGTCTCAGGCAAGCCGCTGGTGATACATGTTCACGCCACCGACTTTGACCGCAGCGGCGGCAATGTCAACCCGGTGGTCTACAAGATGGAAAAGGAGGGAATGGATGCCGCTGACCGGATCATTACTGTCAGCAATCTCACCCGTGACATCGTTATCAACAGGTACAACGTTGACCCTGAAAAGGTTGTAACCGTGTACAATGCTGTTGAGCCGCTTCACCATTCAGAGCTTGACATACCCGAGAGGGCATATGATGACAAGATTGTCACATTCCTTGGCCGCATAACCATGCAGAAAGGGCCGGAGTATTTCATTGAGGCAGCCAGAATGGTGTTGTCAAGGATGCCAAACGTCAGGTTCGTCATGGCCGGCTCAGGTGATATGATGGAACGGATGATGCGCCATGCCGCAGGACTGAGGATAACCGACAGGTTTCATTTCACGGGCTTCCTACGGGGAAACGATGTATTTACGATGCTGAGGATGAGCGATGTGTATGTAATGCCTTCCGTTTCCGAGCCGTTCGGGATCTCTCCCCTGGAGGCGATGCAGTCAAATGTTCCGGTGATAATCAGCAAGCAGAGCGGTGTGGCCGAACTGCTCACACACGCGGTAAAGGTTGATTTCTGGGACATCGAAGCGATGGCTGATGCCATCTACGGAATACTTACATATCCTGCCCTGTCGCGGATGTTCATCATGAACGGCAAGGCAGAGGTTGACAAGCTTAAATGGGAGAAGGCTGCCAGTCATGTAAAGAGTATTTATTCAGGGGTATTGCAACAGACAAGATAACAGATATGAGTACATCACAGAAAAAGGCAGTTTGCCTTTACTTTCAGGTCCACCAGCCCTTCAGGCTCAGACGGTACCGTTTCTTTGAGATGGGTCATGAACACTATTACTATGATGATTTCATGAATGAGTCAATCCTGCGCAAGATAGCGTCCAACTGCTATCTTCCTGCAAACAGGATACTCCTCGAGCTTATCCGCAAGCACAAGGGTAAGTTCCGTGTTACCTTCTCACTTACTGGTATTGTCATTGACCAGTTCAGGCTGTATGCTCCTGAGGTACTCGCTTCATTCAGGGAACTGGCAGAAACAGGCTGCGTCGAGTTCCTGGCCGAGACCAACTCGCACTCACTGGCTTCACTCATGAGCAGGGAGAGGTATGAGCTGCAGGTAAAGGTCCATACGGAAAAAATGAAGGAATACATCGGGTATGAACCCACATCAATAAGAAATACCGAGCTGATCTATTCCGATGAGATAGGAAGCTGGATGGCTGAACTGGGTTACAAGGCAGTGGTCACTGAGGGGGCAAAGCATATTCTCGGATGGAAATCGCCCAATTACCTCTACTGCAATGCCATCAACCCGAGACTCAAGGTGCTTCTGAGGAACTATACCCTCAGTGATGACATTGCATTCCGGTTCTCCGACAGGAGCTGGGCAAGCTATCCGCTGACAGCTGACAAATATGCCTCATGGCTCAAGGGACTCGCCCCTGCATCAGAACTGGTGAACATCTTTATGGATTACGAGACTTTCGGTGAGCATCAGAAGAAGGAAACAGGAATATTCGAGTTCCTGAAGAATCTTCCTGACATGATCATAAAGAAGACTCCTTTCAGCTTCATGACCGTGTCAGAGGTTGCAGACCATTATCAGCCGGTATCATTGCTTCATGTTCCTTCACCCATCTCGTGGGCCGATGAGGAAAGAGACCTCACCGCCTGGATGGGTAATGAACTCCAGACTGCTGCGGTCAACAAGCTCTACAGCATGTCTGACAGGGTGGGACGCTGCGATAATGAGCAACTGATGCGCGACTGGGTCTACCTGCAGTCGAGTGACCATTTCTATTACATGTCTACGAAATTCTTTTCTGACGGCGCAGTGCATGCCTATTTCAATCCTTATGAGAATCCGTACCAGGCATTCATGAATTATATGAACGTACTGAGTGATTTCGAGATCAGGCTTAAATCAGTATGCCCCGTCACCGATCATGACGAAGAGGTCAACCGCCTCTCGGCAGACATTCAGCGGCGTGACAGGATGATAGCTGAACTGCAGGAAAAGCTTGCAAGGCTCGAGAGAAAGCCTGCCGCCAGGAAGAGGGCAGGAGTTGCAGCTGCGGCCGCCGCGAAGAAACCGGCTGCTGTCTCGACGAAGGTTGCTGCCGCAAAGAAAGCTGTCGCGCCGAAGACCGCCGCAAAGAAAGCTGTCGAGCCGAAGACCGCCGCGAAGAAACCGGCTCCCGCCCCGAAGGGTGTTGCCGCGAAGAAACCGGCTGCTGTCTCGACGAAGGCTGCCACCCCCGTGAAAGCAACAAAAGCAAAGAAGAAAGTTGAGGCTGATGTTAAGAAGCCCGCTGCCACCAGGGCAGGATCGGTAAGAAAAAAGGCCGGTGGCAAATAATTACCTGGATCACAT
>SBFZ01000039.1 GCA_006227095.1 Bacteroidota bacterium
AACCTGCCTTACTATAACCCTTGCTTCTTCGTTTGACATTGCTGATTCGTTTTTATTGGATTCAGCCTTACTCCACAAATTCCTCTATCCTTTTCACACTTGCAATCCCCTTCAGGTTTGACAACTGCATGATCAGGTTGTTGAGGTCACGGGTGTGATGAACATAAAGGTCAATGGTTCCTTCGAAAATGCCGTCATAAACGGAAACATTGACATTCCTTATATTGACATTCAGTTCCTTTGAGATTATGGTGGTTACATCGTTCAGGAGTCCTATACGGTCTATCCCGTTTATGCTGATGCTTGCCAGGAATGATGCAAGCTTGTGGATGGTCCACCTTACATGAATGATCCTGTTTCCTTCACTTGACATCAGTTTCACGGCAACAGGGCATTTGGGCTTATGAACGATTATGGAATCGGAGTGGTCGACGTATCCCACAACCTCATCACCGGGAATAGGCTGGCAGCAGCTGGCAATAACATATGAGTTGCCTGTGTTGTCAACATTCTCTCGCAGAAGGTATGGCTGGTCCTTGTTTATCGTTCCCGGCAGGGGCGATTGCTCCCTGGTTTCGGCAGTTTTGCGGGTCACACCGCCTATTGCCAGCTTCCAGTATTTGCGAAGGCTTCCTTCGGGAGCCTTTTTCAGAATCTTCCGAAGGTCATCAAGATTGATTAATCCCAGGCCAATGCGAGAATAGAGCTCATCCTTGTTAAGCAGTTCATAGTTTTCAAGCAGCTTCCTGATGATATCCGAGTTGGGAAGTATCCCCAGTTCGCTGAGCTTCTGCTCAAGCATCTCCATACCCTTCTGGATCCTGTCAGTAGACTGGTCACGAAGTGCATCCTTGATTGCATTCCTGGCTTTTGCAGTGTGTGCATATTCAATCCACTCCTTTCCCGGCCTGGCAATGTTGGAGGTGATGATCTCCACCTGGTCTCCGCTCTGAAGCGTGGCTGAAAGAGGAGAAAGCTTGTAGTTGATCTTGGCGCCTATAGCTTTGTTCCCGATGTCAGTATGAATTTCGTATGCAAAATCCAGTGCCGAGGCTCCCTTGGGGAGATTTACCAGAAGACCCTTCGGGGTGAAGACCATGATCTCCGAGGAGAAGAGGCTCATCTTGAAATCATCCAGGAACGTGAGGGGGTCAGACATGGGGTTGGCAAGCATCTCCCTGATATGCTTCAGCCACTTGTCAAGCTCGCTTTCTGTCTGTGTTACGTCACCCTTGTATTTCCAGTGTGCGGCAAAGCCTCTCTCGGCGATGTCATCCATTCGCTGGCTGCGTATCTGCACCTCAACCCAGCGCCCCTCGGGACCCATGACGGTAAGGTGAAGCGCTTCATACCCATTTGGTTTTGGACGGCTTATCCAGTCACGGAGCCTGTCAGGCTTGGGAGTGTAGATATCAGTGATAAGTGAGTATATCTGCCAGCACTGCGCCCTCTCACTCATCTCAGGCCCCGGCTCGAAAATTATCCTTACAGCCAGAAGGTCATAAACCTCCTCAAACGGAACATTCTTTGACTGCATCTTCTTCCATATCGAGTAGATCGACTTGAACCTGCCCGAGATGTCAAAGATGATATTGTTGTTGTTGAGAGCCTCTATTATCGGAAGACTGAACCTGTTGATCAGGGCCAGGTTCTTCTTTTCATCCATCTTGACCTTACGGGCTATCTCATCATAGATCCTTGGATGCCTGAACTTGAAGCTCAGATCCTCAAGCTCGGTCTTGATGGCAAAGAGACCCAGGCGATGAGCCAGGGGAGCATATAGATAGACCGTCTCACCGGCAATCTTCATCCTTTTGTGCTCCGGCATTGAGTCAAGGGTTCGCATGTTGTGAAGCCGGTCACCTATCTTGATGAGGATTACCCTGAAGTCATCTGAAAGAGTCATCAGCATCTTCCGGAAGTTCTCAGCCTGCAGTGAGTTGGTCTCCTTGTTGTATGTGCCCGAGATCTTCGTCAGTCCGTCAATCAGGCTGGCTATCTTGGGTCCGAATTCCTTCGAAATCTCCTCCAGCGGAATCCCGGTATCCTCCACCACGTCATGAAGCAGGGCGGCAGCTACGGACTTGGCTCCGAGACCAATCTCCTGGTTGACAATCCTGGCAACATTGATAGGATGAATAATGTAAGGCTCGCCAGAATTGCGGTACATGTCCCGGTGAGCCTCGTTGGCAAACCTGAAGGCTTTGTCTATCAACTCCCTGTCACCCGGCTTGTCGCAACGAAAGAGGTTGTCAGCCAGTAACTTATATTCTGAATCAATACGACTTGTATCTTCTGTGGTGAATATCTTGGATTTTGTCTTAACCATCAGTAATTACCTGCGTAAGGAATGACAAAGATACGAAAATAGGCCCATTATTGATTTGATGGTCATGGCAGGATTGTTACCGTTCCGGTCATGTTCATGGCCCGTCCTGAAGGAGTAGTGAGTCTCAGGCTCCAGAGGTAAACCCCCGGTGGCAACGGGGTTCCGCTATGCCGGCCATCCCACCCCTCCGAATGGTCTGTTGTGCGGAAGAGAAGGGCTCCGTTTCGTGACCATATCCTGAAATCATAACTCTGCGGAATAAACGCAAACTCAGGCCTGAACAACGAGTTTTCACCGGGAATGCCAGGTGTGAATGCGTTGGGTACATGAATTGTTTCCGAAGTCTCCACAACAGCTGCTGACGAACGGTGGACCGGTGCTCCTGCCGGTGCGGAGGGAGACACTGCCGTAACGCGGTAAACCACTTCAGCCCCGGATATCTCAGAGGCGAACGTCTCGAAATCGTCTGACCAAAGCGTATCTGAAAGAGATGCGGCTGTCTGACGTGAGCCGCCACCGGTATCACGCCAGACGGTGAATAATTCACTGCCATTCGGTACAGGCCTGTTCCAGCGGAGATCAATACGGGTACCGGTGACCACTGCGGAAAGCACCATATTGCGTACCGGCCCGGAGACGGTGGCTTCCAGGCCGCAGCTGTTGAGAGCCCCGGCCCGGTAGAGGTTCACAATCGTGGTGTCGGCTCCGGAGAGATCAAAAAAGACATTCCCTGCTGTTCCTGCAGAGGAGGCTGTCGCCTGCCATGACCCGCCCGCCGGATTAAAACGATACACCATGTAATCTGTCAAAGTAGTTTCACTGTCATAGGAGGCTGATACCGCCAGGCCCGTTCCTGTTGCGGCGATGGCATCAATCGTTACCCATTGCGGCGGCACCTCGCTGCCAGTAGAAATACAATGTCTGTTTGAAGAAGAGAGCCGGGTTTCACCTTCAACAGCGGTGACATGGAAACAGTATTCTGTCTCCGGGGAATATCCTGATAACTCGTATCCGGTAAGTGAGGGTGAAAGTAAGACAGGGGGCAGGTTACCTCCGCTCCCTGTTGCAATCTCCAGCAGGTAGCCGGTGGCCGGATGGTACTGGTTTTCATAGGGAGTCCAGCTGACAATGATTCTTCCGGCGCAGATGTCCTCTGCTGCTTCCAGCCATACAGTGCTGAGTCCGTTGCTCAGCGGACTGATGTTAAGGGATGAATCTATCGCCGCCACCACATATGTTACACTCCGGTACCTTGCTGCCGATGCCGTGTGGGTATACTCCGTGACGTAGGGTGAACGTAACGTGTCTATGGCCGTGGCTGTCCCTTCAGAAAAGGTATATACAACATAGCTCCCTACATCCGGAGAAGGGGAAGAGACCCATCTTATGACCGCAAACCCCGTCTGGGGGTCAACTGTGACCATGTCAAGGACAGGGGAGAGGGGCTGGGATTCATCCTGTCCGGCTGCCGGGAAAGATAGTGCGAGGGACAATAGAAATCCTGCAATCAGTTGTGATATTTTCAAAGAGAGTCTCATCTGCTCCCCGCAATTATCTCAAATGCCTCCTCCGGCTTGAAATAGCGGCTGAAAATCTCCATGATCCGTCCAGGAGTAATTGTCCTTACCGTTTCTGCAAAACGTGTGTAGTAATCAGACCCGGCATCATAGTCAATGATGCCTTTCAGAGTGTCAGCCACGGTGAACGGTCCGTCAAACGAGCGGGCTACCTCACCCATAATATGGTTTCTTACAAGG
>SBFZ01000178.1 GCA_006227095.1 Bacteroidota bacterium
ACCATCCTGACAAGGTCAGTCACCTGGGGGAAGACTTCAGGAAAACTGCAGAAGAGAAGTTCAAGGCAGTTAACGAAGCGTGGGAGAAAATCAAGAAAGAAAGAAATATTGTCTGATATTAAGTTGAACATCAATCATTAATAATTAATTATCCTTATTATGAACCTGAAAGATATTCTGGCTATCTCCGGTGAAGGGACCCTCTTCAAATTCATCGCCCAGGGCAAGAATGCGGTAATCGTTGAAAACCTGGAAACCGGCAGGCGGTTCAGTGCAGGTGCCACTGCCAGGGTCAGTGCCCTTGATGAGATCTCGATTTATACCACCGGTGAAGACATTCCGCTGGGCAAGGTAATGGATCTGATATGGGAAAAGGAGAATGGCGGTGAAGCCATCTCTCACAAACAGCAGGATCAGGAGCTGAAGAAATATTTCCTGGAGGTTCTCCCGGAATATGACCGTGACAGGGTATACACCTCGGATATAAGGAAGGTGCTGCACTGGTATAACATTCTCCAGAAGCTGGGCCTCCTTGTCATGGAAGAGGAGAAGTCCGGGGAGACGGAGGATGCAGCCACTGATGGCAGCCAGGAAGCAGTTGAAGGAAAGGTAATTGCTTCAGGCGAGGAAACTCCTGCGGGCCAGGAAGGTGAACCCGGCGGAGAGGCGCCGGATACAATGCAGCCGGGAGAGAAGCCTGCTGCCCGGGCACGGAAGGCTGCTTCCCCCAAAGGCGGGAAGGACAAAACGTCAGGGAAACAGTAGCATGGCCATTGCAAATTTCGGAGGGGAGGAGGTAGTTTACAGCTATGAGGAGTCAAGGATCATCATGGTACCGGTGCCCTATGATGCCACAAGCACATATATAAGGGGTGCCGACAGGGGGCCTGCTGCCATTCTCGAGGCATCACCGGCACTCGAGTTTTATGATATCGAGACCGGAACCGAGGCACATAAGCAGGGCATTCATACCATTGCCCCCCTGGTTTGCAGTGATGACCCGGCAGAAGTCACCCGGGCAGTGTACAGGACTGTGTCAGGTATTCTGAGTGAAGAGCGTTTCCCGGTAGTGATCGGAGGTAATCACACTGTCAGCATAGGAGCCTTTCGTGCTGTATCCGGAAAGTACAGCAACCTGACGATCCTGCAGCTCGATGCTCACTCAGACCTGAGGCAGTCATATGAGGGATCGCCTTTGAACCACGCATGTGCAGCAGCCAGGGCCAGGGAGTATGCACCACTGGTGCAGGTAGGTATCCGGAGTATGGCCGCAGAAGAGCTTCCGTTTGCAGAAAGCGGGAGGATCTTCTATGCACATGAACTTTATCACAGCAAAGAGCTTTATGACAGGGCACTGGACATGCTGTCAGAAAATGTCTGGATTACGCTTGATCTTGATGTGTTTGATCCTTCAGTTATGCCTTCAACCGGCACCCCTGAGCCGGGCGGACCTGACTATCGTGAGCTGATGTATTTCCTGCGAAGGGTTTTCGGCAGGTGCAATGTGGTTGGTTTTGACGTGGTGGAGCTATGCCCTTCGGAGACAAACAAAGCCCCTGATTTCATGGCTGCAAAGGTTATCTACCAGATGCTGAGCTACAGGTTCAGCCGGTAATCCTCACTATTGTCCCTTGCGGGTCTGGGGCCATACTGGCATTGGCCTCACCTCCCGATGCAGGGACCGTGGGAACCGGAGGAGCCTTACAAAGGCTTGTCATATTGCTTCGCCTCCTCCCATAGCTCATTCATATCATCAAGTGTCATGTCGCGGAGTGATAGTCCCTTGGCCAGGGTCCTGCTCTCCAGGTAATTGAACCGGGTTATAAATTTCCTGTTAGTCTTTTCCAGGGCTGCCTCCGGGTCTATCTCATAGAGTCTCGCCGCGTTGATAAGGGTAAAGAAGAGGTCTCCAAGTTCAGCTTCAATATCCGTTTTTGCTCCTGAGGCGATCTCCTTTTTCAGCTCTTCAAGTTCTTCTGTTACCTTGTCCCATATCTGTTCACGTGAGTCCCAGTCGAATCCCACACCCCTGACCTTTTCCTGTATCCTGTTGGCCTTGACGGTAGCCGGAAGGGATGAAGGGACCCCGGACAGAACCGGTTTATACCCGGAGTGCTCCGTCATCTTCAGCTTTTCCCAGTTTTCTTCCACCTCGCGAGCACCCCTGGTCACGCTGACGTCACCGAAAACATGGGGATGACGGTATACAAGCTTATTGTTGATGCCTTCAAGGACATCTCCGATATCAAAGAGTCCTTTTTCCGACCCGATTTTTGAATAGAATGCCACGTGAAGCAATAGATCACCCAGTTCTTTCCTGATAGAATCATTGTCATCCTGCAGAATGGCATCCGCCAGTTCGTAGGTTTCTTCAATAGTCAGTTTTCTCAGTGTCTGGTTGGTCTGCTTCATATCCCACGGGCATTTCACCCTGAGCTCATCCATGATATCGAGCAGCCTTGTGAATTCCCTTACAGATTTTTCTCTCATATATGGTTTTTAAAAGAGGCCGTTCGGTTCCCGGCCGGTATTCCTTGCTTCCACCCTTACCGCATCGCCGGTATCAACGGCAAACAACTGGCAAAGGTTTGCGCCGTTTATTGATAATTCAAGCAGGTCAAGGGTGTTGAACCGTGTGACTATCTCACCAACGGGCTCGTCGTGGTAGAACCTGCTTATTTTTTCAGTGTAGTAATTGTTGCTCTTGATCAGAATCCTGAAATCCCTCCCTTCAAAGACCCTTGAAAAAATCTCCCTTGTGATGTTGGTTATGGCGTTCCCGTATGAGTCAATGAAGATGACGCTGCCGATGATCACATTCCGGTCAATTGTGGCCCTGAGGGGTACTTTTTCAGAAACTGAACTGATATGTCTGCCCAGTTTCTCAGGTTGTACCCCCCTGACAAGGGCTGAGGCTGTCATTGTGAAAAGGGTAATCTCATCAGCTCCCTCCACATTGTCAAGGCTTATGATAAGATCGGGTTCCGAGTTGAGGATAAGGTTGAATATTCCGTTGTCAGCTCCCACAAACCAGTGATTGTGAGCCCTGACCAGGAGGTGCGGGTTATCCCCGGAACCTTCGCTGCTTATGAATATCAGATGTATTGTCCCTTCCGGATAATGCCCGTAGGTGTTCCTTATCACAAAGGCGGCATGCATGATGTTCAGAGGCGGTATCCCTCCGGCATTGCTGACTATGACAGCACCGGGGCACCCGGAGGAGAGTTTTCCCCTCACTATCCCGTTGAAGAAATCATCCTCCCTCCACTCGGTCGTAAGCGTGATAAGCGGCATTCCAAAATTGTTACAGCAAAGATAGTCTTCTGCAAAAAATAAACTTACTTTGCGGTGAGTGGTATGCAGAAAAACAGTAACAGCAACAGGGAATACAGGGATATTCGTCCTGAAGGGAAGGGAGAGGAAAGGCAGATGACGGAACAGGTTATTACGCTTGTCGGGATAGATCCTATGGTCATGCTGGGGCCAAACAACAGGCTTCTGGATCAGATCCGGGGTTATTTTCCGAAGGTGAAGCTCATAGCCAGGGGGAATGATATCAAATGTTCAGGTGAGGCGGAGGAGGTGACAGCCTTCATTGCCAGGATGAATGAGCTTATTGAATACTACAGGCATTATAACCGTCTGGATGAAGGTGATCTTGAGCGTCTCCTCCTTGACGATATTCACATGCGGACTGCTGCGAACGGTGATTTTGAAGATGCACTTGTATATGGTACCACCGGCAGGCCAATAAGGGCACGGACCGTGAATCAGCTTCAGCTTGTCAGGGAATATGCCGAAAACGACCTTATCATTGCCGAAGGCCCTGCCGGAACAGGAAAGACTTACACCGCAATTGCACTTGCTGTAAGGGCCCTGAAGAATCATGAGGTGAAGAAAATTGTGCTGACACGCCCTGCGGTGGAGGCAGGAGAGAGGCTTGGATTTCTTCCCGGTGACATGAAAGACAAGCTTGATCCTTACCTTCAGCCTCTCTATGATGCACTTCATGACATGATCCCCTTCCGGAAGCTGGAGCAATGGATTGATGATGGTACAGTTCAGATTG
>SBFZ01000302.1 GCA_006227095.1 Bacteroidota bacterium
CCGGCAATGATGTTGGTGTCATCACCACGCTTCTCAATGAACTGCTGGGCAGCATTGCGCAGACAGTTGCCAAAATTGCTGCGTGGTATCTTTGATGATACGGTACGGGTAAACTTGGTCTTGAACCCGGCCGGCTTCTCTTCTTTTGTTGAAGCTGAAAAGACTATCACATCACCTTTGGATGCTGTGATCTCAAAGAAGCCGGGGACAAACAGGTCCTCGGAATAATCATAGCCCCTCTTCTGCTCCTCCACATACTCAACTCCCAGGTACCAGTCAGGCACGGGTACGAACTCAGCCTTGCCGGAGACCTGCATGTTGAGCCACGGGAACCCGTCATACATGCGGATCCTGATACCGTTGGGCACCGGCTCGGTGCGGGTGTTGGCCCACATGTTGGCATGGGTAAGCTGATGTATGCTCCTGAATGCCAGGAACGGCCTGAGCTGCAGCTTCACCGGCTCATCGGTGTCTATTATCGTGTACCTTATCAGCAGCTGTTCCTCATAGTGAACAAGAATGCGCTCCTGCTTCATGATGACATTCCCGACCCTGTAGGTCATGCCGGGAATATCCTGTATATCAAAATCTTCGACATACTTGTGACCCTTCGGACTGAAATAGTCCCCGTGGTACTTGCGGATCCCCGTGTTGAAGCTCTGTCCGTTGCTGACAACCGTGGTGTCAACCGATGACAGCAGTACATGCCTCTCTCCTCCCATCCCGTCAACCGGACATACAAGCCAGCCATGATACTTCCTGGTATTGCACCCGACAATGGTAGTTGAGGAATAGCTGCCGGCCCTGTTGCTTCGCAATATCTCACGGCTCAGGGAATATTCCAGGTTAACTACCTGAGCCTTATCAAATTTAATGTATCCCATAACTTCAGGAGTTCCGTTTAACTGCTAAAAAAAGCAGGAGAATTTACTCTATTAATTTAACAACAATTCGCTTCAGGTGCAAAGAAAAGCAAAAAAAACAGATTATTAATCTTCACCCGGGTCATGCAGTGATCCCTGAAGGCTCTGAAAAATAGATATCTTTGCACTTCTGAAAGAGAACCGGTGTGCGTTCAAAAAGTTCGTTCATCATGATAGATTTTAAACAAAAAATGAAACAAAAATTTAACAATCTGATTCCCCGATATCCGGGTTTCAGACTGCTCACTTTTCTTGCTGCCGTACTGCTGTTTGCTGCGGGCTGTGACCGGGGGAGAATATCTGTAAGCGGCACCATCGAAGATGCCGGGAAAGATGAATACCTGGTTCTCAGGGAGATAAAACCCGGATTCCTGGAGCCGGTTGATTCAGTTATACCGGCAAAGGATGGCAGTTTCAGCTTCAGTACAGAGACAGAATGGCCGGCATTTTATATGCTGGGCATGGATGAAACCGACTTTCTTACCCTGCTTGCCTCGCCGGGCGAAAAGATTGAAATTCAGGCAAAAAGGCACTCAATGGCAAATCCTGTATCAGTCACCGGATCGGAAGGGACATCGGTAATTCAGCAGTTCCGCCTGGAGCAGGATGAGGTTAAGGCGCAACTGCAGCATCTGACTGACACCTACAATGACAGCATTGACAGTCCGCGCAGGCCTTTGCTGATGGACAGCCTTGACAGGAAAGCAGCTGAGATTGTCTCCGCATTCCGCGAAAAATCAATAACCCTGCTCAGGGAGAACAAATCCTCCATGGTTTCAATCTACCTTCTTAACCAGCACCTGGTACCCGGACTCCAGCTCATTGAACCCGCGAAGAACCCTGAGCTCTTCTACATGGTTGATTCAGCCCTGTATGCACGTTATCCGGGCTCTGACCTGGTACTTGACCTGCATACTTTTGTAGCGGGTCTCCGGAAATCGGTGACAGTGGGAAGAAACCCCGGCGGGAAACCGGTTCCGGGAGACATCCTTCCGGATATTGCGCTGCCAGACCCCTCCGGAGACACTATTCGCCTTTCCTCCCTGAAGGGACGGGTGGTTCTGGTTGACTTCTGGGCTGCCTGGTGTCCGCCATGCCGTGAGGAAAACCCCAACCTTGTAAAGGCTTATGACATGTACCACTGGAAGGGATTCGACATCTTCCAGGTCTCACTAGACCTGAGAAAGGAAGAGTGGACAGACGCGATCAGGAAAGACCGCCTGGGCCGCTGGAAGCATGTGAGCGACCTGAAATACCGTGACTCGGAGGTGGTGAAGCGTTTCGGCCTCACCGAGATACCTGCAAGTTTCCTCATTGACCGCGAGGGAAGAGTGATTGCAGTAAACCCCAGGGGCGACGATCTGCAGAAAAAACTGGAGGAAGTATTCTCCGCACAGTAGCCAATCCCGATTTTTAGTTTATTTGTAACGGAAATAAAAAGACGTAATGAAGAGGATTACTCCGCTGATTTTAGCCGCAGCCCTGCTTGCAGGCTGCAGCAATGAGAACAAGGTAACCATCAGGGGCACCTTCGCCGAACCGGCTGATGGCATGGTATACCTTGACCTTTCTGATGTTGACCATTCAACCAGGGTTGATTCGGCAGAGGTAAAGAGGGGAGTCTTCAGGTTCACCACCGAAGTTAAAGGCCCTGAGTTCTACCAGGTGAGATTCCCTGGCAATGAATTCATAGGACTGCTGGTCATGCCGGGAGAAAAAATAACCCTCGATCTGGGTAAAAGCCCGCTGGCAATGAACTATACAGTCAACGGATCACCCGGATCAGAGGATATCAGATTCCTCGACCGGCAGCTGCTGGTAACCAAGACAAGGCTCGATTCAGTCAGGAACATTTATTCATCACTCGGCAACGACGACATCCCTGTGCGCGGACCGGAACTTGAAAAGGCATTCGTTGATATAGTGGATGCCCAGCGCAAATTCAACATCAAATTCATTATTGAGAATATCAATTCGATGTCAGCCATACAGGCTCTCTACCAGAGGATAGATGAAAACACCTATGTCCTCTATCAGCCTCGTGACCTGCAGTATCTGAAAATAGTATCCGACTCACTCTCGGTCAGATACCCGGTATCACGCCATGTACGTGCTCTCAAGGAGAACGTCACTTCAGAGCTGAACCGCATGTATATTGACCGTATGGCCAGCCTGGCATCACAGCTTCCTGAAACAAATACCACCCCCGAACTGCCTGATATAAACGGAAAAATGATCAGTGTGGCTTCACTTAAGGGAAAATACGTTCTTGTGTCATTCTGGAGTACCGCCGCTCCTGAGGCAATGAATGAACTGCCCCTGCTGAGATCACTCTATGATGAATACCACAGCAAGGGTCTTGAAATATTCCAGGTCAGCCTTGACCCCGATGTTGAGAGATGGAAAAGAATTGTCCGTTTTGAGGAGATCCCCTGGATCAGCGTAAGGGAGGCAGACCCGCTGAACCCGGTATATTCAAGGCTGATGAACATCACAAGCCTGCCAGCGAACCTGCTTTATGACCGGGAGGGACAGATCATCAACACCAATCTCACCGGTCGCAACCTGCAGATCAGGATGGACCAGATATTCAACAAATAACGTCTCCGTTGGAAGGCCGGAAGACATATTTCGCATCTGATTTTCACCTCGGACTGGCAGCAGGAACTGACCCGCACGAAAGGGAACAGAGAGTCATTGCGTGGCTTGACCGTGTTTCGGCTGACGCCGGATCCATATGGCTTCTCGGAGATGTGTTCGACTTCTGGTGGGAGTACAGGAAGGTTATCCCGAAAGGATTCACCCGGTTCCTGGGCAGGTTATCCGCACTGACAGACAGAGGCATCGAAGTCCACATCTTTACCGGCAACCACGACATGTGGATGTTCGGGTATTTTGAAGAGGAATTGAACATTCCGGTTTACCATGAACCAATTACACGTGAGTGGAACGGGAAACGTTTTTACCTTGGCCATGGCGACGGACTTGGTCCCGGAGACCACGGTTATAAATTCATCAAAAAGGTATTCCGCAATCGGCTTTGCCAAATCCTGTTTTCTATGTTGCCGGCAAGTTGGGGCATTGGTTTAGCGAATTATTTCTCCGGAAGGAGTCGGCATGCCA
>SBFZ01000361.1 GCA_006227095.1 Bacteroidota bacterium
GTCAGTGGAAAATTCACCCACCTTGAATACCTCACCGTTAAGGGTATATTCGTAGGCTACGGCAAGCACCTCGTCATTGTTGAGTGCCACATTGAGAGAGATATACCCAAGCTGCCTGTTGACTGTATATTCACGCTCGGTCAGCCTGCGTGCATTCTCAATCTTCTCATAGTCACGTCCTATCTGAAAACCCGGATAAAGACCGGCGAAGGCATCAGCCACCTGGTCTATGTTCCTGATGCTGCCGTAGGTGGTGTTCAGCTGGTCATACATCGCGTTGGCACTGTTTGACGGGTTCAGCGGCGCACCCGGAACAGCCTGGAATTCAGGCACGGTATTGTAAATATTGGCCTGGTTCTCTGCAAGGTCAATGAATGCAACTATGTTACGGTTGCTCACATCCTCAAAACGACTGGTCTGGTTGGTGATCCAGACTTCTATTTTCTCAATGTTAAGGCCTGTGCTTACTATCGGCAGGTTTGAGAGTGACCCGTCAAAGTTCTCCCTGAACTGCTGTGAAAGGAAGAAGTGGCGGTTGGCCTCATAATTGTCAGCGGTGATCTCGTATTCACTTATCTGTGAACCGCCCTTGACCTCAACCACTGATGACTCACCCTTTTGCTGTGAAAAGACTGTCGTCATCGTAAGCTTGCCAAACTGGAGTTCCGTCTTGAGACCGAACAGGCTGTAACTGCCCGTGATGAGTGTACCGTTAAGCGGCAGTGTCACGTCTCCGGCCTCTATCTTTTTGATAATCTCGTCCTCCTTGCCGGAGTATTCGAGTTTGGTGCGGTTCTCAAACTCGAACATGGCTTCGGTGTTGTAATTGATGCCGAGTTGCATCTTGTCACCGATGGTTCCGGTGACATTCATCTGGATTTTCTCCTGGAAGTCGAATGTAGGTATTGTACGAAGCCGTTCCGAGAGGGTCGGGTTCTCAGTATGGGAGATGTTGATGCCGAAGATCAGTTCTGCCGATCCCTGCGGAACGATGTTGATGACGTTGCTGCCGAAGATGCGGTCAAAGGTCTCACCCCCAACCTCTATCTGCGGGATGAGTGATGACCTGAAGCCGGTGGCGTCACCGCGGAGACTGGCATCCCAGTACTCGCGCATAGCCTGGTTGAACTCATAGCGGCGGTACTCCTCGGGGCTCATGTACACCGGCCGGCGGTAATCGAGGCTTCCTGCCTTCTGGTAGATTATATACTGGTTGTTCCGGCCGTCATATTCAACCCGGGTGGTTATATTCGAAGGATTCCGGAGAAAGAGGGGTGATGATTCCTTTGCCTCCCACGGGTACGAGGGGTCAGCATTCAGCCTGAGAAGCGTGTCTCCGGGGTTTGTCTGTGCTTCAAGCACCAATGAAGCAAGGGAGAGGATAATCAATAGCCCCACCCTGATCCACAGACCTCTAATATGTGAAAAAAACTGCAATCCGGCACCCTGTTTATAACAGTTTCAGCGCCTTCCTGACTATCTCTTCCACCTGGAGTTTTCTGTTTTCCCTGAGGATGTTATCAATAACCTTTGCGGCGCTGTTCCTGGCAAATCCAAGCATCACTAAAGCAGATAACGCTTCTTCGCGCGCAGTATTGTCGGAAAATGCAAGAATTTCACCGGAACCGGCATGTTTTCCTATCTTGTCTTTAAGGTCAACTATGACCCTCTGGGCCGTTTTCAGTCCTATCCCCTTGACTCCCTTTAGTATGGCCACATCACCACTGATGATAGCCTCCCTGAGTTCTGCCGGAGCAACCGATGAGAGCATCATCCGGGCAGTGCCGGCACCCACACCGTTGACGGTAATGAGCTGCCTGAACAGGTCACGTTCGTCAGAAGTGGCAAAACCGTAAAGAATATGGGCATCTTCACGGATAGACTCATGAACAAGAATTTTGCACTTATCTGCCTTTTCCAGGGCAGTATATGTGTTCAGGGAAATATTCAGGCTGTAACCTATGCCGTTGCACTCAACCACCACACAGGCCGGGTTGAGCCCGGTAATGGTACCGGTAATATAATCGATCATAATCCGTGGTCGTCGTTATCTGGTTCGGGAGGAAGCTCATCAACATGCTCGGGATGAATCTCAATCTTCTGGGGCTGAAGAGGATTCCGGCTCAGTTCCTGGTACATTTCCCTGTTGCGGAATATATCGATTGCCGTATATATTGCCTGCCTCATTGAAGTGCCTGAAGCTTCATTCCTTCCTGTAATGTCAAATGCAGTGCCGTGAACCGGGGATGTCCTGATTACCGGCAGGCCGGCAGTAAAATTGACACCCGTGTCAAAGGCGAGAGCCTTGAAAGCACCCATTCCCTGGTCATGATACATCGCCAGAATGGCATCAAAGCGGCTGAAGGCACCTGATCCGAACAGCCCGTCAGACGAGAACGGGCCGAAGGCGAGTATCCCTTCCTCATTTGCCTTTGTGATGGCAGGGATGATAACATCCTTTTCCTCACTGCCCAGCAGGCCTCCGTCGCCAGCATGCGGATTGAGACTCAGCACTCCTATACGGGGGCCGCGGATTGCAAAATCCTGCAGCAATGACCTGTTGAGTATTCTGAGCTTCGACACGATGTTACTGACGGTGATGGCTCCGGGCACATCCCTGAGCGGCAGATGCTCGGTGACAAACCCGATTTTCATACTCTCTGATATCATCAGCATAAGTGCCTCATTCGAACCTGCCTTTGCCCTCAGATAATCAGTATGCCCGGTAAAACGGAATTTTTCTGACTGTATATTGTGCTTGTCAATAGGTGCAGTAACCATGACATCAATCCTGCCGCCTGTCAGGTCACCAACGGCATTCTCAAGCGCGGCCAGGGCTGCCTGACCTCCCTCGGGAGTTGATTTGCCAAGTTCAACACGAACGTCATCACCCAGGCAGTTGATAAGGTTTATCTTCCTGGGGTGAGCCTCGGCGACTGAACGGATATTATTGAAATTGAAACTTGTAATATTGAGCACCTTCCGGTGGTAGGCAGCTACCTTGGGAGAACCGTAAACCACCGGGACACACTGCTCGGCAATGGCCGTATCCGTCAGGGCCTTCATTATGATCTCATAGCCTATGCCGTTTATGTCTCCCTGCGTAATGCCGGCAACTATATTCTTTTTATCCATTGTGAATCATTTCTTGGGAACAGTGAAGAGACTGTTCAGGGTGGTAAAGTTAATTAAATAATTGAATGGTTTGGCCTGAAAGTATTACCTTTACACGCTACTGCCATAATGCGCAGGAATTGACAGGATGGGAGTCAGAGAACAATTATACGAAAGGGTGGCCATGGGTGGCCGCATCACAGGCGACGAGGCATTGACCCTCTGGGACGAAGCCCCACTGGAAGAGCTGATGTACATCGCTGACCTTGTGAGGCAGAGGCTGAATCCGGGCAGGAGTGTTGGCTGGATAATTGACAGGAATGTCAATATCACCAATATCTGCTTTTCGCATTGCCGGTTTTGCAACTTCTGCAAGACTCCCAGGAGCAGCGATGCGTATGTCACCTCCGATGAAGAGTATGATCTCAAGATAGAGGAACTCACAGCCCTCGGCGGTGACCAGCTGTTGCTTCAGGGAGGGATGAACCCCGACCTGGGGCTCGACTTCTATACAGGACTCTTCAGGAGGCTGAAACAGCGCTGGCCGGGGGTAAAGCTGCATGCCCTGGGCCCGCCGGAGGTGGCATGGCTGGCACGGGCAGAGAAGATGAGCTACCGCGATGTGCTGACAGCACTCCGTGATGCCGGGCTCGACTCGCTGCCGGGTGCCGGTGCCGAGATACTCTCAGACAGGGTCAGAAAACTGGTATCACCCGCCAAGGCAACAGTTGCTGAATGGCTCGGAGTGATGAGGGAGGCTCACAGGCTTAACCTTCCTACATCAGCCACCATGATGTTCGGCCATGCCGAAACGATACAGGAGAGAATTGAACATCTTGACCTGCTCCGCAAACTTCAGGATGCCAGGCCGGAGGGCCATGACGGGTTCATC
>SBFZ01000106.1 GCA_006227095.1 Bacteroidota bacterium
GATGATCGTCAGCCAGCTTTACCGGGTTGTTTTTAACGTCTGACTGATTCACTATCTCCTGCAGATCCTCCTTTTCAAGACCGTAACTGCCAAGACGGGGGATACTGAGCCGATAAGTGACAGCATGGAGGTAGTCAATGAAGAAATCGATATACCAGTCGTCATTCCTGCCTGAGGTATCAGCAAATATTCTTCCAAGGATTGCATATTTTTCAAGGTATGCTGATATCCCTGAAGCTGAAAATTCTCCAGTTGGGGACCCGGCCCTGCTTAACCTGCGCAGCTCCCTGACATTTAATTTATTGGCGGCAGCCATCAGGGTACCGCAGACAACCCCGTGCGGAATCCCATGAAGCGCCCCGATGGTTCCTGCCAGCCCATGCACGGCTCCCAGACCCGCATTGGCAAGGCAGATGCCTGACATGAGGGCTGCAAATGACATATCAGACCTTGCATCTATGTCATCTCCGTCAGTATATGATCTGACAAGTGACCGGCTAATTGCTTCGATTCCCCTGAGCGCAAGGGCATCGGTAAACTCATTTGCCTTTGTTGAAAGATATGCCTCCGCCAGCTGGGTGAAGCAATCCATCCCGGCTGCGGCGGTTATCTCCGGCGGGCAGTTCAGGGTAAGTTCCGGGTCAATCAGTGCCAGGTCAGGGACAAAGTTTTCATGACGCAGCGAACGTTTGAAACCATCCTTCCCCACCTGCGAGATAACCGCATTCTTTGTGGCTTCGCTGCCGGTTCCTGAGGTTGTCGGAATGGCAATAAAGGGCACTTTTGTTCCAGGGTGATCATGCTTCCCGACCACCTCAAGGTAGTCAGTCACTGATCCCTCCGCTGTCAGCATGGCCGAGATGGCCTTCCCGGCATCCATGACGCTTCCGCCACCAATGCTGACAACGAGATCAACCACTGCCTCCCGGAACCTGGCGGTTGCTTCATTTATTGCAGCAGGAGAAGGCTCTCCGGGTACTGTAACATGAAATATTGTCAATCCATTGGCCAAAAACTTTTCCGGAAGAATGTTCGCCCCGGGTGCAGCAAAAAATGATTTTGCCCCGGTGACAAGGAGGATGTTCCGGCCATAGCTTGCAGCAATTGAAGGGAGATCGGCCAGTGCACCATTCCTGAGTATTATCTGTGGCACCCTGGCCAGCCGGAACGGTTTCACCATAATGATCTGTCAGAAGGTTCAACCACATCATACCTTATACCCCTGCGTGGCTCGGCCATCCACTCCTGCACGGTGTCCCTCCACTTCAGATAGTGTGAAGTCTGCTTGTGCAGATTGACAGCCTCCTCTGAATCAAAGACCTCATAGATCATGAAGCGGCAGGGGTCATCAGCCTGTTGCAGAATGTCAAACCTGATATTGCCTGGTTCCGTGATTGTACCCTTTCGGTTTTCGGTAATTGCCTCAATGAAATCATTCACCTTTTCAGGCAGCACATTAACATGAACACATGTGACTATCATATATCTCCTCCCGTTTTAACGGCAAGTTACAAAAATAGAGGCTAAAAGTATCCGTCACAGGGTCTGCCGTAACGTCACGCCTGTCTGACAATTTCAATACCACGGTACCTGCAGGCCAGCCGCAGGAATTCAGAGTGATTTCCGGCCAGCACGAGAAGGTGATTGCCAAGTGGTCTTTCCTTCAATGCGATTATTGATTCCCCGGGCAACTCAATTTCCACCTGTGTACGGCAGGCATCAGCCAGGCGTGGTCTGCTGATCACTCTTCCCTCCGCTATGAACGCACGGTCAAGAGTGTCTGAAAACCGGAAGAGGGTCACTTCCTTTGCTGTAATGGTGCCATCGACAGCCAGGGACCAGCCAGTCTCATAGTGTGATGGCAGCTCCACATCGCTGACAAAATCAAAGGGGGCAGTGCAGTGCGACAGAATCAGAGTGCTATCTGTCAGGCGTGTGGTGTTGGCCATCCAGGGAACCTTTCCTGTCAGGGCTTTACCTGCTATCATCCCCGCCATGGAGGCAAGGTCTCCCTCACAGGCGGCCACGGTTCCTTCAGTATTAAGCTGCGCCAAAGCCAGGCATGCCGTCACCTTCCGCTCCTGGACAAGACTGAAACACTCCACTCCTATTGCATCCAGCCTGTTCTCTGAGATAACCTTTCGCAGAAGAGTCAGCACACGGGCAGCATCAATGATACCTTCCGGGTTCTGAATTCTGAACCGGTTAAGCAAGTCAGTATCCGGCTCCTCATTGCTGTAGTCAGGCAACACTCTCCACGGTATTCCGGTAAGCTCCACACCAAATCGCTGACGCAACGTTTCAGCCGTGACATCAGATGCCACAAGCCACTCTGAGACCGTGCCGATCAGACCGGCCCTGGTGCCTTTAAGTTTTTCCCACGCACCGGTTGTCTTTGCCCATCTTTCCAGCAGACCTGATTCTGCCGCATCAGCAGCATCAGACAACACCGCAATCCTGTTGTGGTTCACCATCCAGGCCATCACTTCCGTTGCTGCTGCATAGGCGTTATTGCCACGCATACTCAGCAACAATACCGGCCTGTCCGGGTCTGCAATCTCAATAGCCCTTCTCTCTGAACCTCCGCTCAGGAACAGAATTATATCAGGACTGCTGTCCGTCATAGTATAATTTTTGCCGGGCAATAGCCGCCGCAGGTACGCCTCTGCCTCTGCCGGAGCCGTTTCAAGGGCTCCCCTGTGTGCTGTCCAGGCTACCTTAATGACATAATCCTCTTCAGTCATCTTATTATTTCCGTATTTTACTCTGTTTCATCAAAGTCCTAAAATAGCAGAAATTCAGTTACACAGGCTTCTGATCACCCTCCCCGACCCGGCATTCGATTTTATTATACTGCCAGTGACTCAAATACCAGCACATTAAAATGCAGATACTTCGGCATGATTTTTATTGTGAAAATTACATCAGGCCTGATAAATTGATCATAATTTTTATATTTACGGCCTGATGACAGAAATAACTAGTGACTAAACCGTAAAAAACAGGAAATGAAAATGAAGATTCTGGTATCAATAGCTTGTATTGCAGCACTTTTCGCCATCAACAGCGTCAGTCTCAATGCACAGGACCGCAATGAGGTGATTGCCGTTTACAACGAAGGAGCCAAGGCCATACAGACCGATGTACCGGCTGCCATCGCGGCATTTGAAAAGGTTATTACACTTTCCGATCAGGTTGGTGAGACCGCCAATGATCTGAAACAAAAGGCCGTACAGGTATTGCCCGGGCTTTATTACAAGCTCGCAGCCACAGCCTATAATGAGAAAAAGCCTGCAGCAGAAATAATTGCAGCCTCCAAACTCGCTGCTGCCATGGCAGAAAAATATGAAAGCAAAACCCATGGCGAGAATTCAAAGAAAATCCTTGTAAATGGATATTATAAGCTTGCCACGGATTATTTCTCGGCAAACGATTATGACAATGCCATGCTGGCTTTTGACAGTGTTCTTGCACTCAATTCTGACCATATAGCTTCAATTTACAACAAGGCTTTGATCTACAGGAATCGCGATGAGGCTGATTCCTATGAGCAGACAGTTGACCTCTTCCTGAGCAAGCTTGACCCTGAGAAGGATGCTGATAAAGCCACACAGGCCAAAGGCGCCGCTCTTGAGTATTTCCGTGCAGCCGGGTCAAAGGCCAACAGTGCAAACAACCTTGATGAAGCCCTGACTCTTCTTACCAAAGCAGCAAAATACGGCGATGACAAGACCCTCTTTTACTTCTTTGCTGATGTTTACAACAAGAAGAGCAATTTCACCGAAGGTGCTGCCTATGCCCAGAAGGGCCTTGACCTTGAAACAGGAGACGCAGAAGCAAAAGCAATGTTCTACTATCAGCTTGCTGTTGCACAGGCCGGCCAGGGTAATACAGCCGCAGCATGCGAATCCTTTAAAAATGCACAGTATGGTCCTTTTGCCGAAGCTGCCAAGGCTCAGAGGACTAACATGAAATGTGAATAGCATCA
>SBFZ01000419.1 GCA_006227095.1 Bacteroidota bacterium
CCCAACACCAACACTGCCTCGCTGATCATCCCCCGTGACGGGCTTTTCAAATTCCTGGCTCATACCGGAAACACTTACGAGTTCATATGATACCATTTTCAATGCCTCTACGGCAGAGTGACCTCATAGTCTTTTCCCATACAGGTAACAGTTGAAATTTTTCGGGACTCCCGTTGCCGGACTTTCTGTATGTGACTCTTTCACACTGATCCTCTATCACGGCAACCTCCTGATATAAATCCATGTTTGTATTCCTCACGATCCGGTTTCGCTGTTTACCGGATCCGGTCCTCCATTAACCGGAAATCCTTTTGTTTTTTCCTGGCAGGTACTCTTAATATGCAGCATTAGACTCATGCTGACAGTCTTTTATCCGGACTTGCACCTTAAACTAAAACTCATTACTGCCATGAAAAGAATTGCATTAACGCTTGCAGTGCTGATCCTGTGCATTCACGGAGGAGCCAGGGCAGGAAGCCTGACCGGGATACCAGACAGCGGGAAAGCTGACAGCCATGAGAGCAACCGCGAAGGTTCCGCCGGTAGTAACAGGGGCTCCGGAAAGAGCGGCACCCGTGCATCAGGACAGGCAGGCTCGCGACCGGGCGGACAGAAAGAAACAGCGACTGCGAACCAGGACTCCATCCAGAAAAAATCGTACAACGCCACATTTACAACCAATCCGCCGGTCATTGACGGTTCAATAGAAGACGATGCCTGGCTTGCGGGGGAATGGCAGGGCGATTTTACCCAGTTTGAACCTCACAATGGCGCACCCGCTACACAAAAAACCGAATTCAAGATCCTGTTTGATGACAACAACATCTATGTGGTATTCAAAGCCTATGATACCAACCCTGACAGTATTGTCAGACGTATCGCAAGACGGGACAACGGTGACGGTGATTTCGTCGGGATTGGCTTTGACAGCTATCATGATCTTCAGACCGGTTTTGCCTTCATGGCCAATGCCGCAGGGGTCAAGAATGATTTCATCTGGTCACAGGATGGCCGGATGGAAGATGACACATGGGATCCTATCTGGTTTGCGGGAGCAAAGGTATATGACTGGGGATGGGCCGCTGAAATGAAAATACCCCTCACCCAGCTGCGGTTCAGGATATCAGATGACGGTGTGTGGGGGCTGGAGATATTCAGGCGTCTCTTCCGAAACCAGGAGATGTCTGCGTGGCAGCATATTGACAGGAACTCATCAGGACTGGTGCATAACTTCGGAAAACTTACCGGTCTGACAGGTATAAAACCGAGAAAACAGGCTGATATCACCCCCTTCGTGGTGGGAAGCCTCGAAACATTTGAAAGCGAGGAGGGAAACCCGTTTGCCACCGGAAAGGCATGGAAATACAACGGAGGCCTTGACGCCAAGTTCGGTATAACCAACAATATGACCCTTGACCTTACCGTCAATCCCGATTTCGGACAGGTGGAGGCAGACCCTTCAGAGGTGAACCTGACTGCATATGAGACATTCTTTCAGGAGAAGAGGCCTTTCTTCATCGAGGGGAATAACATCACAAGCCTTAAGACCGGCGTTGGGGATGGTGATCTTGGTTTTGATAACCTTTTCTATTCCAGAAGGATAGGAAGGAGCCCCCATCTCTGGGCCGAAACTGAAGATAACGAATTTGCACGCGTACCCCGGGTTACCCCGATAATCAGTGCTGCCAAGCTTACCGGGAAAACCCCTGACGGCCTTTCTGTCGGCATCGTTGAAGCGGTGACGGCTGAAGGGAGGGCAGTCATTGACTCTCTCGGCGAGAGAAGTGAACAGACGGTAGAGCCGCTGACCAACTATTTCGTCTCAAGGATTTCGAAGGATTTCGGGGGAGGCAGAACCATTATCGGTGGTGCCTATACAAATACCTTCAGGTTCCTTGACGCAAGAGGCACCGATGAACTGGTCAGGACAGCCAACACAGCAGGCGTTGACTTCATGCACTTTTTCGGCGAGGAACGCAAATGGTTCCTCTCGGCAACGGCAGCAGGCAGCAACCTTAACGGCAGCGAGTCAGCCATTGAAAATGTACAGCGCTCATCCATCCATTTCTACCAGAGACCGGATGCAGATTATATTGAGGTAGATCCCACACGTACAAGCCTCAACGGCTTCGGCGGAAACATCCAGACCGGGAAGGTGGGTGGCAAATGGAATTTCATGGCATTTGCCCTGCTGAAGTCACCCGGATTTGATCTCAATGACGTTGGTTATCTTCAGAGTGCCGATGCAATTTTTGCAGGATTGTGGTCAGCCTATAACTTTGACAAGCCTTTCAGCATTTTCAGACGCATCAGGCCAAACACCAACCTGGTAAGTATATGGGATTTCGGAGGCACTCACCTGGCAACAAACGGTAACCTCAGTTTCTATATCCAGTTCAAGAACCTCTGGTGGACCAACTACGGAGCCAGCTACCGTGGAAATTCACTGTCAACCACCCTCCTCAGGGGCGGACCCACAATGATCAATCCTTCCAGCCTTAACTGGTGGTTCAATCTTGGATCAAACAACTCAAGAAGTGTGTACGCAACGCTCTTTGCCAACGGGGCCACAGGGGGAGAAGATGCATGTGACAGGGTCATGACCGGTGCGGAAATTACGATTAAACCGGGCCGTTCTTTTACCGCCACTCTTTCACCTTCATACTCAATCAACAGGAATGAAATACAGTATGTGACCCACACTGATGAAAATGACCGCTACATTCTTGCCCGCATAGACCAGCAGATTGTCAACATGTCAGTAAGACTTAACTACAACATCACCCCTGACCTGACTGTACAGTACTGGGGACAGCCATTCCTTGCCGCGATGGATTACAGCAGGTTCAAGGCAGTGACCGATCCGAGGGCAGAGGCGCTGGCAGACAGGTATCACCTGATAAGTGACGACGAACTGGCTTATGATGCTGATGATAACAGGTACTCTGTTGATGAAGACGGTGACGGAATCTCTGATTACAGTTTCAAAAACCCTGACAACAACTATGACCAGTTCCTCTCCAACCTGGTTGTAAGATGGGAATTCAGGCCGGGATCTACCCTCTTCCTGGTATGGTCCCAGACCCGTAGTTACAATGACACAACAGGATCATTCTCCCTCGAACAGAATCTTAACAACCTGTACACAACAGAAAAACCCTATGATGTCTTTCTGATAAAATTCACCTACCGTTTCGGTTTGCGCTAAGCGCCTCTGAAAGCAGGTCCGGGAGAGCGGCGGAATTTTGTCCGCCGCTCTTTTTTTTTACATTTTCCACGGCAAGCCTTGCATTATTAATTTTGTTTAACTTTGCTTTACTTTACTGTCCCTTAAACCCTTTGCCATGAAAAGTATCCTGTTGACCCTGTTGATGCTTCCCTCATTTGTGCTCTGTGCCCAGGAGCATGAAAAGAGGATATACACAGCCTCCCGTACCGATAACCCGCCGGTTATAAACGGCACCCTTGATGACCAGTCATGGACAGCTGGCTCGTGGGGAGGTGACTTCATGCAGTTTGAGCCCTATGAGGGAGTGGCACCAAAGCAAAAGACTGAATTCAAGGTGCTCTATGATGACGATAATATTTATGTGGCATTGAAAATGTGGGACACTGCCGCGGACAGCATTGTGGCGCGGATGACACGGCGTGATGACACTGACGGTGATCAGGTTGTGGTTGCCTTTGATTCCTATTTTGACCAGCGTACCGCCTTTGGCTTCGGGGTAAGCGCCGCCGGCGTCAAGGGTGATCTCATCTGGACAGATGACGGGATGAATGAGGATGAGACATTTGATCCGATCTGGTATGTCAAAACAGGCATTTATGACTGGGGATGGGTGGCAGAGATGAAAATACCGCTTACCCAGCTCCGTTTTGCCAGCAAGGAAGAACAGATCTGGGGCTTTGAAGTTATCCGTGAGATATACAGACACAACGAAACAGACCTCTGGCAGCCAATTGCAAGAAATGCA
>SBFZ01000355.1 GCA_006227095.1 Bacteroidota bacterium
CTGACTTGAGGGATGCGGCCGAAATATACTCCTCCACCTTTCCGGACATTTCCGGTGAGGTTATCCTGCTTACCATCGGGTGTTCGGGGGAGAGCACCATATAAGTGGCGCCGAAGAGGGTGTCAGGCCTGGTGGTGTATACTGTTATTTTCTCATCCTTTCCGTCAATTATGAAATCCACCTCAGCCCCTGTCGAGCGGCCGATCCAGTTGCGCTGCATCTCCTTGATCCCCTCGGGCCAGTCGAGGTTATCGAGCCCGCTGAGCAGTCTTTCGGCATAATAGGGGATACGTAGCATCCACTGCTTGAGGTTTCTGCGCACCACCCTGTTTCCGCACTTCTCGTGTGAGCCGTCGGTCAGCACCTCTTCGTTTGCGCAGACAATGCGGCATGAAGGACAGTACCAAATCTGGGCGTCATCATAATAGGCAAGCCTTTTTGAGTCGATGTATTTCTTTCTTGCCTCATCTCCCGCCTTGATCACATCTAGGGGCACCGGAAGCTCATTTATGTCCCGGCCCCTGCCCGTGGTCTGATCGTACCAGGTGTTGTACAGTTTAATGAATATCCACTGGGTCCACTTGAAGTATGCCGGATCAGTGGTGTTGATCTCGCGGTCCCAGTCGTAGCTGAGTCCCAGTTCCTTTATCTGTCGGCGGAAGGTGTCACAGTTTTTGTTGGTGGTGACAGCCGGGTGTGTTCCTGTCTGGATGGCGTACTGTTCTGCGGGCAGTCCGAAAGCATCCCAGCCCATTGGATGCAGGACGTTGAAACCCTTCATACGCTTGTACCTTGCCACGATGTCAGTGGCGGTATAGCCCTCCGGGTGGCCTACGTGCAGGCCTGCACCGGAAGGGTAGGGGAACATATCTAGAATATAGTATTTGTTGGGGTTTGATAGATCGTCAGTTGTTTTGAAGGTTTTATTCTTCTCCCAGTAATCCTGCCATTTCTTTTCTATCTCCGAAAAATTGTAATCCTTCATGTGTCAAGTGGGTTTGCGCCTTTGGGTTGCGAAATTATGAAAACTTTGGCAAAGTCGTGCCCGATGGCAGGGGTGCTGCCTGTTTTTATGGAAGAAACATAGGAACTGCAGGTATCGGAGGCTCCATTTTACATAAGATGTTTTGAAAATCGGCGGCGGTGCTGTACTTTTGCACCCTGACCGGTCCCGTAGTTCAATGGATAGAATGACAGATTCCGGTTCTGTTGGTTGGGCGTTCGAGTCGCCCCGGGATCACGAGAAACGGCTATGATGGCCGTTTTTTTGTTTCAGACGGTTTGTTGGAACCAGGCTGTCACGATGCTGCAAAATGGGCATCCTGTCGCTTTTAATAAGGATGAGTCTTTTTCTGTAACCATGATTTTATACAAACAGAGGCGTCAGTTGTGACGGCTCTGACATAAAAAAAGAGAGGCTGCCTCTTTATGTTTTGAGACAGCCTCGCAATTATCTGATTACTTTGAGTCCCTAGTAAAGAGTGGTTATCTTGTCAACGTTGGAGTTGGCGTACATTATCTTCAGTGCACTGGCGCGTCGAAGAGCCTGCTTCACATCGGTGACCACCCCCATCTTGGTGTCACGGTCAATCTTTAACACCACGAGCATCTTGGTCTTGTCAGCCTCACTGAGCTGTTCACGTTCCTGGGCGATGAAGTCCTGGATGTCAGCTATCTCCTTGAAGCTGTCATTCAGCTGGATCTTGGGTTCTGAGCCGTAGAGTGCCTGGAAGGCCTCCAGTGGTTCTCCTATATAGATAAAGCTGGCGAGATTTTTCTTTTCAAGAACCTTACCTTCTGTGGCATCAGGGATGCGGACGGTAACCATCACTTCGGTTTCACGCATGGTGGTAACGGCCATGAAAAAGAAGAGGATCATGAAGACGATATCAGGAAGCGATGAGGTATTCAGCGCCTTGACCGATTTCCCTCCGGTTTTTATGAATTTTGCCATTACTGGTCTCCTCCTATCCTTTTGGGTTCAGCTTCGGAAATAGGTACCTTGAAGAAGTCGTCAATGGCTCCTCTACGGTCTTCATCCAGCTTTTCGTAGGGTATTCCGAATTCCTGCCTTGAAAGGTTATCACGCAACTGTGCCCGGGCAGCAATGAGTTCGTTCTGCACTGCAATATAGACTCCGTACTTGGTGCCTATGTCATTCTGCAGCGAGATAACCGCTTTTGTTACTGCAACATTGCCGAAGAAGGGGATGTTTACGACTTCTTTTTCCGGCATATTGGGTTCATCATTTTCATTGAGAATAAAATCATGGGCAATCTCTCTCAGCTGATTGAACTCAGTAAGCTGACCCTCAACGAGCAGCAGGTTGTCCTTGTTGACCTTCACCTCCAGGATGTTCCTGTCATTTATCTTATTGACATCCTGCGGGACATTTGGATCCGGTATTGCCGGGAGCTGACGCATCAGCCCCGTATCGGAGTCCATCGTGGTGGCAGCCAGGAAGAAAATAAGAAGCAGGAACGCAATGTCAGCCATTGAGCCTGTATTTATTTCCGGTACTTGCCTTCTTGACATTTGGTAAAAATTTGCTCCGTCAGTTGACGGACAGTTCAGTTATTTCTTAAAATACTTTGATACCACAGAGTATATTATGGTCAGGAATGCACCCGCCAGAAGGAAGTATGCCACAAAAAGGCCGATATCTGTCCAGAACAGCGTCCGTGGTATGTTATCTGATCCTTTGTAATGAGGCAGATCCAGTACTGTATTGTCAGCCAGCAGTGCTGCAAGGGCTACGAGCACCACAGCCACACCCAGGGCAACCAGCAGTCCTCTGAGACCTTTTGGATTAAGAATGTAGTTTCTCAGGGCAAAACCAACGAGTGCCAGGATTGTAAGGCCCAGAAGTATATAGGCAAATACGATGAAAGAGTTGGTAATCGTGGGTTCTTCATACCGGGTTCCTTCAGTGCCCGGCACAACACTGCCGACGTAAAACAGTATGGCAAAGATCACTGTAATACCCATAAGGGCCCACAGGAGGATCGATGTTATCCTGGTAATTTTTTCAGACATATCCGGTTATTTTTGATTGTATTTGGCCAGCATATCAATGAGGGTGATCGATGAATCTTCCATCTGGTTTGAGATGCCGTCGATCTTTGAAAGCAGGTAGTTGTAGAAGACCTGCAGAATGATAGCCACAATAAGGCCGAAGACAGTGGTGATAAGGGCCACCTTGATACCGCCTGCAACGATGGTTGCTGAAACTGTACCAGCCTGTTCGATAGCATCAAATGCTGCGATCATACCGATAACTGTACCGAGGAACCCGAGCATGGGTGCAAGTGCAATGAAGAGAGATATCCATGAGAGGTTCTTCTCAAGAAGACCCATCTGAACACCGCCATAGGCAACAACTGATTTTTCAGCCATCTCAACACCTTCGTGGGCCCTGTCAAGACCCTGGTAGAAGATGCTTGCCACCGGTCCGCGGGTATTGCGGCATACCTCTTTGGCAGCGTCTATTCCTTCTTCCTTGAGTGCTTTTTCAACCTTTGCAAGCAGCTTCTCGGTGTTGGTGGTTGCCAGGTTGAGATAGATAATTCTCTCGATGGCTATTGCGAGGCCGAGGATCAGGGTAAGCAGGATAACGCCCATGAAACCAGCGCCACCTTCAATGAACAAACGCTTGATCTCCTTATGAGGGGCAGTTTCGCCTGTAACGGGTGTTGTTGCCATTGCAGGCTCTTCAACTTGCTGGGTGGTTGCAGCCTGAGGCTGTTCAGCTGTCTGTTCGGTTGCTGCAGCCTGCTCGGTCTGTGCCTGTGATGTCTGTGTTGTGCCAATAAGCAGCAGGGCTGCAAATGTCATAAATACAAGAACTCTTTTCATCATGTCAGATTATTAATAAGAATATTAACGACAAAAATATAAAAAAATGGAAAGCGAACAACCAGGGGGAGATTTTAATGAAAATTAAGATATAGCCGGAGCAGAGACTGGCTG
>SBFZ01000240.1 GCA_006227095.1 Bacteroidota bacterium
CTCATTGTCAGGGATCTTTTTGTCATAGGCAGGCATTTCGCCCCGTCCCATCTTGGTCTGATAGAACATCTCACCGTCAGTATAGCCCTGGAAGTCAGCTCCTGAGAAATCACCGGGGAAAGTCTTGCACATCCTTCCTTTGGGACCATCACCAAGGCCGGTCTTGCCATGGCATGACGCACAGTTCTTTGCATATGACACCTGGCCTGCCTTTACAGAAGCATCATCCTTGGCTACCGGGTTGGCCATCTTCTTGTATTCAGCCGGAATTGTCCAGGCTTCACCTTTTTTCTGCTGGGCATTCATAGCCTGCGAAAAGCAAAAGGCCAGCATAACTGTTCCTACAAATAAAACTTTTAACTTCATAATCTCACTTTTTTGATTTCACTTAAATATATCATTTTTCATGCCAAAATAACGCCTTTTAATCCTGTTTCTCCCCCTTGCGGCTTTCCCTTTTTATCCTGATAAGATTGATAATCACCAGTGTGTAATGTCCCCAGACTCCCAAAAGCATTATAGCAAGGGAAACGACCATCCATTTGGGAGCAAGTGTTGACCAGAGGCTCCTGTATATGCGGGGAGCCTTTTCAGCCATGGTACCCCATCCGATCTCTTCCCTCTTTTCAACGTTTCCGTAGAAATAGTGGTCATTGAACCTCCCTACTACCGTCAGGTTGCCAAGACTGTCTCCGGGGATATCAGCAGGGAATTTTGCCCTGAAGGTTCCGGTCTCATCAAGTAATCCCACGCTTACCGGCAGCAGGCTGAACATCCGGGGTACATATACGCCTATCTCCTCTCCGGTAACCGGGGAAGGACCGTCAGCAGCAGGCACCGAAGCAGTGAGCGTGACAATCCTCTCGCCCTCTTCTTCGGACAGTTTCATTTCAATATCAACATCATAAATACTCAGTTCGCCATAAGTCGGTTCAGTGAGGCTGTCGCCATCAAAAACGGCAGTGAAAGGCCATGAACCGTCCTCACTTTTGAAAAGGGTCACAGTGTCGCTGATGATGCAGGCGGCGTTGCCTGCTGCATCCGTGAATGCTTTGCCCAGCATGATATCCTGATTGTAAAAACTGATAGCGAGGCCAGGCAAGGGGACCTCCCCTGTCTGTGTGATATTGGTCATCCTTGCCTGAAGTACCTGGTGTGATTCAGTGTTTTTCAGGTAAGAGAAAAGCATATATGGATTTATCTTCCCGGGATCCGCTGTGGCACAGAGTGAAGGATGACTGACCGTGGCCGTCAGGGCCAGAACGATGAGGAGTATCTGTTTTACTGAAACATTTCTCATGTTGCCTGCTGTTATCGGTTATACATCATTCTTCTCTTCAGCCTCTTCCAGCTCGGATATTGAGACTATAGGTGCGAGCTTGGAGATAATCATGAAAAGCATTCCAAAAACTGCAACACCGGCAGCAGTCAGTGACCACTCAACCCATGTCGGTGAGTAGAACAGCCAGTCGTGCCTCGTATCCTGAATGGGAAGGAATGGCGTCTCGAGCGTGGGAACAATGATTATATACCGGTTCACCCAGAGTGCCACGAGGGCTATCACGGCAGCAATGGTAATGTTTCTGATAGTCCGCAGCCTTGGGATTGCTATGATTATGATCGGCGTCAGGATACCAATGTAGTTGGCAAAGATGAAGTATGTCCTGAACTCAGTAAACAACTTATCAATCAATATCTTGTCCATCTTCACCGACCCGTACCATTTTGTCAGGTAGTCACTGAATGTGAAATACCCGAAGAATGCCGCTATTACAAACAGTACTATTCCCAGGTTTACGAAATGTTTCTTTGTGATGTACTTTTCAAGACTGTAGATTTTCCTGAATATCGCCATCAGGATAATGAGGAGACCGACGCCCGAAAAGACAGCAGCAATAACAAAGTAAGGGCCGAAGATTGTGCTGTGCCATCCGGGCTGCAGTGTTACCCCGAAGATCCAGGCAAGCACCGAATAAACTATGATGGCAATTGCAATTATCATTGCGGCCATTACATTCCGTGAGAATGTCAATATCTTCTTTTGCTTCGGTGTACCGGTATAGCCCAGTGAAAGTATCCTGAACATTTTCTTCTTCCATGGTGCCGTCTGCAGATTCTCAGAATCCCTGAGGATGGCAAAATCCTCAATAAATGACACATAGAGGAAAATGGCCGCGCCAAAAACATCAGTAAGGATGGCAATCACGTCCCAGACAATCGGAGACTGTATCCGGGGAAATGCGAGGATATAGGGAATCCTCTCCAGTCGTCCCACGCAGAAAAAAATGAAGAAGGGCCCGATAGCCAGTGATATAACCGTTATCAGCTCAGCGAGCCTTATCACCGGAGCCCTCCATGATGTCTTGAACAGATGCAGGGTTCCGGAGACCAGAGCTCCGGCATAACTGAGACCCATGAAAAATATGAAGTTGACAATGTAAACACCCCAGACGACATTGTCACGCATGCCGGTCACGATGTGACCCTTGTCAACCTGCTGTATCAGCCCGTATATCCCTATAATGAAAACTACCAGCAGCCCTGCGAAAACCAGGTACCAGCTTTTGCTGGTCTTTTCTATCTCCGGAGTCAGGTCACGGAGAAGTTCTTCTCTTTTGTTCCGGTTCATTTCTTAGGCTTTGCTGATTTTTTTGATCCCTGTGGCTTGTACCGGTCTGATATTGATTCATCCAGGTCTTCAAAGCCAATCTCAACAGGATACATGCGGTCAACGGGAGGCAGGTAATAAACGGTGGGCATTGTTCCAAGTTCTTCCATATGCCTGTACCCGTGCCTTTCAACCATCAATGATGAGAATCTGAGTGTTTCAACACCGTTGGTAACAGCGTCTTCATTAACGTCACCGAAATAGATTACTCCCATCGGGCAGGCTCTGACACACCTGGGCAGTTCATTGATCCTCAGCCTGTCGGCACAGAATACGCATTTGCCTACCGTACCTTCAACAGGAGGAACATTCAGCTCAGGGTCATAAACATGGTCTTTGGGCATGTCAACCTCAGGATCCTTCCAGTTAAAAACACGTGCCGAATAGGGACAGGCTGTCATGCAAAATTTACAGCCGATACATCTCTTGTTATCTACCAGTACAATTCCGTCTTCGCGCTTATATGTTGCGCCTACCGGGCACACACTTACACAGAGAGGGCTGTCGCAATGGTAACATGGTTTTGGAAACCAGTACCTGGCCGTCAGTTCTGAATCCTGAAGCAACTGTATTTTTATCCATTCATGGTCTCTGGGGAGCATGTGTCCCTCCTGGCATGCATCAACACACTTACGGGCATTCTTGCATTTTGCCAGGTCAATAACCATTACAAATTTCCTTCCGGGAATTCCCAGGTGAGACTTTTTGATCTGCTCCCTGGTCTCCTTCCTGGCTACCCTGATAGAGGCCCTGTCAACCTCAACAAGCTGACCGTCAGCAGAGAGGAGTGTTACCTTCTCACCTGAGCCGTCACTTCCTGAAGTTCCTGCCGCAACAGCAGCGCTGCCTGCCACGGCTACTGACCCCAGGCCCAGTCCAAACTTCCTGATAAACTTTCTGCGGGATGAAGAATCTTTAGCTTCTTTTTCCATAAGCATACATTATTTTCAGTAGTCAAAAAGCCCGGCTGAAGCCCGGCAGTCCGGCATCGGAGGTCGTGTCAGTGACTTTCCTGCCAGCCGGTAACTATACTCCTGAAGTTGCTGACGGGCGATTTGCCCATCGTACTGACATACAGGTGTACGAAAAGGAAGATTACTGTAAGGAACCCAAGCACCACGTGAAACTGGTCGGTAAGGAAGATTCCGCTGACGCCCAGGAATTTTTTCAGTATGAATTCCGGGAACATCAGGGCCCAGCCTGTGACAAAAAGCATAGGCAGTACAAAATACATCACCCCTACATATGATACCTGCTGCAACGGATTGAACTTACGGTCTCTGTCGACAGGGAAAGGGGC
>SBFZ01000272.1 GCA_006227095.1 Bacteroidota bacterium
TATTACCCGACCACCGGACAGCCTGCAGTTGCCGGTACCGGTTCCTTCTTCGCAAGACCCGACTCAGACTCAGACATACTTACCTACGCTGAGATGTGCTTCATCAAGGCTGAGGTTTATCTCAGGCAGGGAAATGCTCCGCAGGCACATGCAGCTTATCTCGATGGTATAGAGGCGAGCTTTGCCCGGATGCAGACCAGGCTGAACGAGTGGAAATCGGCAGGTACAATAAACCCTGATCAGATGCCGATGGACCAGGCAGATATTGATGCATATATGGCAAGCGCCGCAGTGGTCCAGTCTCCCGGTTCACTCACGATGGCTGACATTATGCAGCAGAAGCTTATTGCCTTGGGTATTAATGTCCAGAACTGGAATGATATGCGCCGTTTCAATTACAGTGCAGGCAATATCGGGAGCTTCGGGGTTGTCTATCGTGACTACAAAAGGCCCTATGAATTCACCGCAACCAATATCATGACAGGCGGAAGTCCCGGAGAAGTGACTTATTGGTTCCGCCGGTTCAGCCAGAGTACTCATGAAAGCAACTACAACAATGAGCAGCTGATGAAATCGAACCCGCTTGCGATGCAGGACGCTATATGGAGTGATCCGGTATGGTGGGATAAGGAATAGTCTTACAGACCAGGCTTGATAATCCGGGGAGCTGAGATTCAGCTCCCCGGTTTTCATTATTAGAGTCAGCAGTAACAGTCTGCAGTCATTTAATGATTGCCAGCTTTCCGGGTATCAGGTTTTCCTGAATCCGCTTCTCTCAATGAGGGCATCAGGTGACGGTTCACGGCCACGGAAAGCCCTGAACAGCTCATCCGGTTCACGACTGCCTCCCTTTTCAAGGATATTGCGGCGGAATGACTCAGCAGTCTCCCTGTCAAATATTCCTTTCTCCCGGAAGAGACTGTAGGCATCGGCATCAAGCACCTCAGCCCACTTGTAACCGTAGTATCCGGCGGCATAACCACCTGAGAAGAGGTGGGCAAACGACACGCTCATGCATGAGCCATCTGCCGGAGGTAGCAGCTCTGCCTTTGCCATGGCAGCCCGTTCAAATTCCACGATATCTCCGCTGAAAGGTTCCTCAATAGTATGCCATGCCATGTCAACCAGTCCGAAACTGAGCTGCCTCATACAGGCATATCCTTCGTTATAGGTAAGTGATTCCCTTAGCCGGTGGAGTACCTCCCCGGGTATCTTCTCTCCTGTCTGGTAATGGGCAGCCCATGTATCAAGCCATTCTTTCTCCCAGGCCCAGTTTTCCATAATCTGCGACGGCAGCTCAACAAAGTCGCGTCTTACGTTGGTTCCTGAAAGGCTCTCATATGTGCAGTCTGACAACATGCCGTGAAGGGCATGCCCGAACTCATGAAGGAAGGTATTCATTTCGCTGTGGGAGAGGAGAGAGGGTCGTGACGGTGTCGGACGGGTGAAGTTCATCACCAGTGAAACGACCGGGATGATCCTGTTTCCTGGTTTTCCCGGGTGGGTACTGGTGCCTGCTTCCTCTGGCAGTGGCTCCCTGCTCTGCTCACGAAACCCTGTCATCCATGCCCCCCCGCTCTTACCCTTCCTGGGATGAAAGTCGAGCATCAGGATGGCAATCAGACCATGTTCTCCGTCATGCACCTCGAAAGCTGTGACTTCCTCATTGTACACAGGGATGCCTTTATTTTCGGTGAAGGTAAGGCCATATAGCCTGGTAGCCAGTCCCAGTACTGCTTCCCTGACCTTATCGAGGGGCATGTAGGGTCTGAGGGCTTCATCATCGATACTGAACCGTTCCAGCCTGAGCTTCTCAGAATAATATGCCCAGTCCCACCGCTCCACATGGCCTTCATGACCCAGGCTGCGGGCATATTCCTCAATATCTTTCAGGTCTCTTCTGCCGGCAGGTGCAGAGGCTTCAAGGAGAGTTTCAAGAAAACCATTCACCTCCCCGGGGGTGGAAGCCATCCTTTCCTCGAGAGCATATGCCGCATAGTTGCGATAACCCAGAAGTTTTGCCATCTCAAGTCGCAGATTGGCGATGCGGATTACCAGTCCCCTGTTGTCATACTCATTGTTACGGAATGCACGGCGACCGTAGGCACGCAGCATTGTCTCCCTGAGGTCACGCCGCTCCGCATATTGCATGAACGGCACATAACTTGGTGCGTGAAGGGTGAACAGCCATCCATCCATACCCTTCTCCCCGGCCAGCGCAGCCGCTGATTCAAGGATACCCTCCGGAAGCCCGGCTATCTCATCTTCAGTGGTAAGATGAAGTGTGAAATCATTCGTCTCAGCCAGGACATTCTCCTCAAATTTCAGTGCCAGGGTGGAAAGCTCAACGGTGATCTCCCTGAATCTTTCCTTCTCCTTTTCAGACAGTCCTGCCCCGCCCCTGATGAAGCCCCTGTACCTGCGGTCAAGAAGGATCATCTGTTCCTTGTCAGTCACCAGTTCCTCCTTACGGTCATAAACACTCTTTACCCTTCTGAAAAGCTCAGGGTTGAGGGTGATGTCATTTGCAAAGTTGGTAAGCAGTGGCGAGACCTCCCTTGCAGCTTCCTGCAGTTCAGGGGAGGTATCGGAACTGTTAAGATTATAGAGTATGGGGGTGATGCGGCTCAGAAGCATGCCGGCCCATTCAAGGGCTTCCAGGGTGTTGATGAAATCAGGTTCACCGGGATTGGCAACTATCTGTTCTATCTCATTTTTTGCCACGGTAATGGCTTCTTCAACAGCCGGTTTGAAATGTTCAGGTCTGATGAGGTCAAAGGGAGCGATTTTGAAGGGTGTTGTCCAGTCTGTTAACAGGGGATTGTCAGGGTTCATGGTTCAGAAGTGTGGTTTGGACAAATATAATGGATTTGCGATTTGCGATCTGCGATCTGCGAATTTGCGATCTGCGATTTGCGAATTTGGATGTCAGAGGACCTGTTGGGGGATCGCCCCTCTGATACTGCCATGACAAAAATGCCATACCCCGGAGGATATGGCATTTATGCTTATGATGCAGGAATTTCAGAATGGCAGGTCATCCATCTCAGGACTGGGGGAGGGGGAGTCCTCGAGCCTGGGGCTTACAAATGACTGCTGGCCATTTTCCGCCACGGCTATACCCTTTGAAACCGAGATGGCATTCAGGTTGGTGATATAGTTTACCATACCGTTTTTCTCCCAGCGGTTTCCCTTTATACTGAAGGTTACAGTGACATCCTGCCTGAGCCATGACTCATCTATGATGTCACACTTCTCCTGTGTCAGCTGGAATTTGATGAAGTCGATATAAGCCTGTCCGCTTCCGCTTTCCTTGTGTTCTATGACGAACTCACGCTTGCGGAAGCGCTCATTGATCCTGTTGACGGGGTATACCTCTGCGACCTTGCCTGTAATCTGGTATTCCATTATTCTGATTCGGTTATGACTATTCTGTCAATGGTGTCTCCGGCCCTGATCATATCAATCACCTCAAGACCCTCAAATACTTTCCCGAAGCAGGTATGCTGCCTGTCAAGATGTTTGGTGTTTGACCTGCTGTGGCAGATGAAGAACTGTGAGCCGCCGGTATCTCTTCCGGCATGAGCCATTGACAGTACTCCACGGTCATGATACTGCTTTGAACCGGTGAGTTCACATTTGATCTTATAGCCGGGGCCTCCTGTTCCCACGCGGGGATCACTCATGTCTTTGGAGTAGGGGCATCCTCCCTGGATGACGAAATCGGGGATAACCCTGTGGAAAGCCAGTCCGTCATAATAACCCTCCCTGGCAAGCTTCACAAAGTTCTGAACTGTTGCCGGTGCATCGTCATCATACAGGGTGGCCTTCATTACCCCTTTCGGGGTATGTATCTCGGCTGAAATCATTGCTTCACTATTTCAAGGAGCTCAACTTCAAACACCAGGGTTGAGTAGGGAGGGATCGGGCCTGTTCCCTGTTCGCCATAGGCGAGTTCGTAAG
>SBFZ01000071.1 GCA_006227095.1 Bacteroidota bacterium
TACATTGATCCTGTCTCAGGTAAGGAATTCAAGCTGACATATGCACCTTCGATGGACAACCAGATTATCCGTGAGGTTCTAAATAATTGCCGCAAGGCTGCAGGTGTCCTTGGCCTTGACAAGGAGTGGGCTGATTCGCTTCAGCAAGTCCTTGACCGGGTTCCCGCAGACAGGGTGGCGTCAAACGGTACCATCGCAGAGTGGATTGAAGAGTATGAGGAGGCAGAACCGGGGCACAGGCACATGTCACATCTCTTTGCGCTGCATCCCGGGACACAGATAACCCCTGACACGCCGGAGCTTTATGCAGCGGCGCGCCGGACTCTCGAGCGGCGGCTTGAAAACGGCGGCGGCCATACCGGCTGGAGCAGGGCCTGGATAATCAACTTCTATGCGAGACTGAATGACGGCGATGAGGCGTACAGGCATCTCAGGTCACTGCTTGAGAAGTCAACTCTGCCGAATCTCTTTGACAACCATCCCCCCTTCCAGATAGACGGTAACTTCGGGGGTACAGCCGGTTTGGCTGAGATGCTTCTCCAGAGCCAGAATGGATTGGTGCAGTTATTACCTGCCCTGCCGGCAGCGTGGCCTGAAGGCGAGGTATCAGGACTAAAGGCCAGGGGTAATTTCGAAGTCGGCATTAAATGGCGTAACGGCATAGCTGAGAAAATTACGGTAAAATCACTTTCGGGCGCGCCGCTGAACCTCTTCTACCGGGGAAATCTCAATTCGATGGAGACGGAAAAAGGAGTTACATACAGATTTGACAGTGACCTGAAATGGATAAAGTAGTGCTCTTTGTGGCCCTGAGCCTGCCGGTGATTTACCTGTCAAAGAAGAGTCTCTTTGAGCCACGCAGCCATGGATACACAAGATTTTTCAGCTGGGAGTGCATTATTGGACTGTTTGTGATCAACTATGAATACTGGTTCAGTGATCCTCTTTCCCCGAAACAGATAACAGCCTGGCTTTTACTTGTAATCTCAGCGTGGTTCGTCACAGAGGCCGCCATCAGGCTGAGTCTTGCCAGGAAGCCCGGGGTAGTCAGGGTTGACGAGAAGCTGTTCAGGTTTGAGAAGACCACGGAACTTGTCACAACAGGCATCTACAAATACATCAGGCATCCGATGTATTCATCGCTCCTGTTTCTGACATGGGGCATCTGGGTGAAGCAGCCTGTGTGGTACACCCTTCCGGTTGCATTGCTATCATCATGGCTGCTCTGGCTTACTGCCCGCCGTGATGAGAAGGAGTGCCTCTCATATTTCGGCGAGAAATACAGTGAGTACATGAGGGGAACGAAAAGACTTATTCCCTTCATTATGTAATGTCTCAGGGAACAGCCACCGGGTGCTCGGTCGGGCAATGACCACAGCAGGCACGGGCGGTTGACAGCCACGGGAGGAATAGGCTACTGGCAGCCGCGGGAGGTACAGGCTGGGGTGCAGGTCAGGCCGGCAGCTTCACGGGACACCCGCCTGAAGTTCCACAAGACACCCGTCGTCAGCCCGTGGCACAACCGGTCAGAGATTCTTGTCAGGGTACATCTCGTTCCAGTGCTGAGGCTGGTTCTTGAGTTTCATGTCAAACCATGACATGATTGTATTATGCCATTCAATACGCTTTTTATAGTCCAGAATATGATGGTTCTCGCCACTGACGAGGACCATCTCCACATCCTTGCCCAGGATTTTCAGGGCTGCATAATACTGCAGGCTCTCACCTACCGGCACGTTGGTGTCAGCCGTTCCGTGGAGAAGCAGTATTGAGTTACTGAACTTGTCAGCATTGAATAACGGGCTGTTATCCACGTATATATCCCGCCTGTTCCAGGGATAGCTCCCTTTGGTGGCGCCTGAGCTGTAGGAATAGCCCCAGTACCCCTCTCCCCAGTAGCTTGAAATGTCACTGATGCCGGCATGCGCAATTGCCGTCCGGAAAATATCGGTACGGGTCTGCAGCATCATCGTGGTGAATCCACCATAGGAAGCGCCTATACATCCGACATTGGCAGCATCGGCAGAGGGGAATGCTGCCAGGAACTTCATTGTACCTTCAATTATATCATCAATTGCCTCGCGCCCCCAGCCGTTAACGTGCAGGGCTGAGAAATCCTGCCCGAATCCGGTTGAACCCGAGGGCTGCAGGACATAAACCATATACCCTTCTGCAGCCCATATTTCCTTCGGATAACGGCCCCCGAAAGACCTGTCGGTGGGAGTTGTCCCGCCATAGAAGTTTACAATAAGGGGGTACTTTCTAGCCGGGTCATAATTTACCGGGTAGTATACCCTTCCATAGATGGTTGTACCGCGGGAGTTTTTGAAATTCCATTCTTCCGTCCGCCCTTTCAACACATCATCCATCCGGTCAGCGCCCGGATCAGAGAGCAATGATGACTTCCCGGTTGCCAGGTCAATGGCATAAAGTTTTCCGGGAGTGCTGATGCCTGTCCCGCGGAGTAAAGCCACTGTACTGTTTTCCGCATAGTCAACGGAAGAGACAACCTCCACCGGTACATCTATTTTTGTAAAGCTCCGCCTTTTCGGGTCAAGCCTGTAGAGATTCACGTAGTCGCGTTCCGTGGCAGTCAGGTATATTTTGCCGTCTGAGGACCAGTGTGCAGCCCCTGCTGCCGGGTCAAAATTGCGTGTGAGAGGTTCAGCTTTTCCGGTCTTCAGGTCAAAAAGATAGAGCTGTGTATCATAGCTGTTGGGAATCCGGCCGTTGCTCACCTTCACCCCAAGGCTGCCAAAAGTCTCGGGTCCGCCTGATACGAGCAGTTGTGTTCCGTCAGGCGAGTACTGGCAAGAACCACCGTACAGCTTGTCCTTCCAGATTGTATCGAGACTCATAGTACTGATTTCCAGCTCATAGAGAGTCTGTTTGGAGAATGGCACCTCGCTGTAGTCCTGGCGTGAAACGGAGAATAGAATCCGTCGGCCGTCGGGACTGATTGCGTGCAGCATGGCTGATCTTGATCCGGCGGTAAGCGGTTGCGACACTTTCGTGCCAGGGTTATATATATACAGATAGCTCCGGTTGCGCGATCCGGGAATACGGTCTTCATTGTCAAAAACCCGTTTCAGGTCGCCTGTTTTCTCAGCTTCTTCATTCATTGAGTAAACAAAATAATCTTCTGCCGGTGACCATGCAATACGGCCGGGCGATTTCAGTCCCGATGCGGCAACACTCTCTGCTCCGGTCTTCATGTCATAAATGATAACATCACTCGTCCCCTCCCTGTCAACCTGGTAATAAAAGCGGTCGGACTTTGGCATCCAGTCGGCACGGAGGGCATTGTTCCGCAGAGCAAAGAGGTTTCTGTTCAGCTCCATATCATAAACCTGGAAGGAGCTCTGTGGCTTCCCGCTCCCCGGCAAAACCTCAGTTGTCTGGATAAGAGCATATTTGCCTGAAGGAGAAAGTCTTGCTCCTGATATGCTCACTCCTTCAAGGACATCGTTGATTGTAAGTGTCCGGCCGGGGTTCGTGCTCCATGACAGTACCGCCGAATCATTTACTGCTGATACGTCAGCGGCGAAGGTGAGTGTTTTTTCCGTGCTGATGAGCTTCAGGCTTACTTCGTGCATTCCTGTTCCAAGTGTCAGATCAATCTTAACAGGCTTGTCAGCGGGTTTGCCCTGTGATTTCACCTTTTTACCGTTGAGGCTGAGCTCGAAGACAGCATTGGTTGAAATATTCACCGTGGCTTTGGTCCACCGGTCACTGCTGATAAAACCGGCCATCCGGACCATCTGGTTCTCACCCTTAACTGAAGTGACAAGGCTGTCGTCCGGGAGGGTTATAACCGGCCATGTATTCATGTCGGCATCATCAGACTGTACTTTTTCGAGGAGGGCTGCCGCATCAAACTTTTTGCCGTCAACCGATGGCTGATCAGCAAAGAACGGCAAAAATAACTGTGTGACTCCGGAGATTCTCCAGTCATGACATTC
>SBFZ01000149.1 GCA_006227095.1 Bacteroidota bacterium
AAGCAGACCTCCGCCATTGAACCGCTCATCAATAACAGCACCCTTCTTATCCTGCTGGGCGAAGAAGTAACGGTTGAAGGAGATAAAACCGGGACCGCCCGTGTTTGGTACCCAGACGTATGCCAGCCTGCCTCCCGAGAGGCTGTCGACCAGGCGCCTGTTATCCTCTACCCATGCTCTCTGACGCAGCCCTGACTCACTGGCCACGGGTTCCACCACCTCTTTCCATGACCCTTCAAAATCAGGAGTCTTGTTGATATGGAGGGTAGTCTGTACGTTCAGGGTTCCGTCAAGGTATTGCCAGGGATCATCTGCGGCAGTCAGCTCTCTGCCGTTTATGCCGGTCAGATAATTACCTTCGGCGATCTTCATGCCGGGTCTGTCGAGCGGAGCAGAAAGCTCCGGGTTCCAGCTTTCAGTTGTATAGATACGGCTGATTTTCCATCTGTTGTTTTCGGGAACAAGGTCAGCGCCAAGCAGTCCGGAAGCGGATTTTTCCACCTCGGGATAATCACCTCCGCCGACAAAACTGTGTCCGACTGACAATTCTCCGTTCATCTGGTCAAGGATGTAGGTAAGGTCGGCCCTGTGCTTTACAAAGGGGATCAGTGGGGCATACTTTGCATAGACTTCATTCCAGTCCCTGCCGTGCATACCGGGATCATAGAAATAGTCCCTTTCATATCTCCAGGCTTCCTCAAATATCTGTTTCCACTCCTCTGACCTGTTGAGAAGCATCTTAAGGTCAATCTTTACTGCCTTTGCGTCAGAGCCTGTTGCCGAAGAGGTGCTGACTATTTTCCAGTCACTGCCTGTACGGGCCAGCATCTTCGTGCCGTCGGCTGAAACGGAGACCTGGCTTGCACCGGTAAGGAACTCCTTGGCTTCGCGCTTTTCAAGGGTAAATTTCCTGATGACGTATCCGGGTACACCCTCCTTGGTTTCACCTGTAAACAGGGTGCCGGAGGGGCCGGTGACAAGCATCCGGTAATTTCCCCGTGGAAGGGGAACCGTGATGGTTCTGCGGCCCAGGTTTTCAAAATCGATGGTGACAGTTACTGGATCCTTGCTTTTATCGGCCGCACTGTCTGGAGCCTTTGCGCTGTCAGCAGCCTTTTTTTCCTCCTGTTTGCCTTTCGCCGGTTTTGATGCCTCCGGTTCAGGTTTCTTTTCTTCCTTTACTGTCTCCTCGTCACTCTGGGGCTTGAATGGTGACGACTCATCCTTCCTGAGGCTGATGAGATAAACGGTGTAGTCAGGATCGGATGTGATGGCACTGGTGTTTGCCCATCCCGAGCCAAGCGCCAGGTTGGTGCTTGCCAGGAAGTAAAGATGTTTGCCATCCCTGTCCCATGCGGGAGAAAATGAATCTGCGAATGAGTCGGTAAGAGCATATTTACCGTCACTCTTCGCTGACCATACTTTTATCTGCCGGAAGTTGTTTGATCCTGTTTTGGTGTATGCCAGCCATTGGGAGTCATGTGACCAGGCAAGTCCCATATTTCCCCTTTCGGTGTTTACCCCGGCAGTGTCAATAGTCCTTATTGTCCCTTTTTCAATATCCACTATCCTGACTCTCACCTTATCATCAACAAATGCTATCAGTTTTCCGTCAGGGGACCATGCCGGTTCCCAGGCCATCTTTGATTCCCCGATGGAGATAGTTTTCGGATCCGATAGCCCGTCCTGAGCGCCAATCAGAAGGTTGTAGCCTTTTCCTCCGGCGTCGGAGAACCATGCAACTTCATTTCCTTTGGGTGACCACAGGGGTTCATGATCTGCAGCACCTGAAGATCGGGTTATGTTTCTTGCATCACCGTTCTCAGCTGGTACGGTAAAAATCTCACCCCTGGCTTCCATGATAATTCTTTTCCCTGATGGTGAGATGGAGACAGCCCTTGCATTTTTGGTAACATCGGTCCAGCCTGTTTCAGCCCAGGGGAAATCAGCTGTGACCGTTATGTTCAGTTGCCGGGTTTCCCGGGTGGAAAGGTCAAGGGTATAAAGGTATCCGTCACGTTCATAGGCAAGCATACCTCCATGACCATCGAGCCATTTGATGTCAGAGCCTTCGAGCCGGGTCACCTGTTCAAGTTCACGGGTAGCCGGGGAATATGACCAGATATTGGACGTGTGGTCACGGTCTGAGAGGAAGTATACCTTTTCACCAAGCCAGAGGGGTTGTATGTCAAAAGTTGATTCATTGGGAAGGAGTTCTTCTCCGTGGTCTTCAAGATCCAGTATCACCAGCGGGGTGTTCTGTCCTCCGCGGTAATTGCGCCATTCCACATCCCACCTCTGTACCCTGTCAATAAATACCTTTTTCCCGTCAGGAGAAAAGGATCCGTCTGTTGCCCACTGTTCTGTCAGCCTGGTTGAAGGTCCGCCATCAACGGAAACGGTCCAGAGCCGGGCAAAGGAAGTAGGGGCGTTGTCACGTGATGTTGCATAGAGGATCCTCTTGCCGTCAGGCGACCATCCCCTGACCGTTGCAGGTGCCGGGTGCCAGGTGAGCCTCCTTGGCGTTCCACCACCGGAAGCGACAACATAAACTGCCTGGTTGCCCGAGCGGTTTGAGTTAAAGGCTATCCATTTTCCATCGGGTGAAAGATGTGGATTTCCTTCCACGGCAGGGGTGCTGGTGATACGTTCCGTATTACTGCCGTCAAGATCTGCAATCCATATATCACCTCCGTATGAGAAGGTAACATGAGTATCACTTATTGAAGGCTGTCGAAGCAACCGTGTACCCTGGGAGTGGAGAGCAGTTGCAGAGAGGAGGAACAGGAACATCATCAGTGCCAGTGGCATTCTTTTCAGGTCAGCATGATATCTGCTGCACAGTCTGGAAATGGTTGTACGGAAGAATTTTTCAGGATTCATGGTTAGTGGATTTGTTGTCTGAATTTTATTGAAAAAGGGGATGCAGTATAAGTCAATCATCAGGTTGTGTTGCTGTAATATTAAGTTAAAGACACAAATATCATCCGGGTGCTGCACGTACCATTAATTGCCGGAGCTGCATTGACAGTTCCCTGCATCATCGGCCGACAGCTGCGCTTTCGGCGTCATGTTCTTCGGTTATGATAAATTCTTCAGCCGGAGCCGGGGAACTTTTATTTCATAAGCTCAGGGATGTTAGTCCTGATCAGTTCGTCTATCCGTTTCCCGAAATCACTTACCTGGCCGGCATAGTTTTCAAGTGCCTTAATCTGCAATTCTGCCGGTCGGCCCGGGTATCCGGCCACTGCACCGTAAACTTCCCCTATGTTCTCCCTAAGCCTGACCTGTCCGGTGATTCCTCCTTCTCCTGCCTGCGTGGCTGATATCTGCTCCCTCATCGCTTCGCATGCTGCTATCAGGCTCCTGGTCTTCTTGAGTGCTGATCCCTTCTGGGTTGCAGCCCTGTTCTGGAGGTGACTGATGGCATCTAGTACCTTCTGATCAACGTCTGCAAGCTCCTCAAGGAGGCTATAGGCTTTCATCAGGGTCTCTCTCTGCAATTTCCTGTCGGCCTGGGGATGGTTCCAGTCAGGACTGTCATTTATGACAAGGTCTGTGGTATATGTCTCCGTTCCCTTAACCAGCCTGACGGTATATTTACCGGCCGGATAATCGGGACCGACAACTGCTTCGCCAAGGATATTTGGTGATTTGGGGACCCTGGGAGGGTCCATCATGGTCGGAATGCGTACCATATTTACCCCTTTTCGTGTACCGGCAGGCACCTTTTTCAGGAAGTTGCCGCCCTCATCATACACCTCAAGGTACATCTCCCCGAAAACGTGCCTCTTCTTCAGGTAATAGCATACGGTTGCACTGGTTGACGGATTTGGCCCGGTGAATTCCGAGTCACCCGGGAAATCCTGCGAGCCAACTCCTGACGGGAAGAAGTAGGGACGAACCGGAAGGAATGCAAATTCCTGGTCCATCAGTGAAGGTGTAAG
>SBFZ01000357.1 GCA_006227095.1 Bacteroidota bacterium
GTGTAGTTGTCCTGATCCTGTACTGCCCTGAAATTTTCTCCGTTGAGCTGCAGCTCGGACGAGGGATAACGCAGCCGCTCCGGACAGGGCTTCATCAGCACTCCCCTGAGGACCATGGGCTCAAGCAGCGGATGGCGTGTCCGACGTAGTTCAGCCCAGAGATCATACTGGTCAGTGATGTTCACATGGATGTATTTTTGCTGCATTATTATCTCCATCTTGTTTTCCTCTCCTGCCGCTGCGGTAAAGTCATCGGCAATCTTTTCCCCGTATGCAGTTATATCAGCAACTGATTTCATCGGGTGAAGAGCTGCCACATCAGTTCTGTAGCTGCTCATCCCGTTAAGCATATACCACCAGTTGCATGAGTTGACCACAGCATCATTCATATGCTGGGCTGCACTCTTTCCGGTGCTTCCGTAGTTCTTCAGTGCAATCTCGGCAAGCAGCAGGTCTACATAGGCTCTTGTCATCATTATTGCAGGATACTTCTCATAGTTCATGAAGTAGGTTGCAAAGTTGTACATTGAGACTGCGTTCTGAGCAAGTGAGCTCTCAAGGTTGTCGCCGTACGGGTAGTACCTGTGCCCGGCATTGTAAAAAGGCGTCTGGCCGTCAGAGTCCATCGAAACACCTATATAGTCCTGGTTATTGTTCCATTTTGTGGGCAGGGCTATTACAGGCAGCCTGGGGTCATCAATGCCCGGCTCATAGGTGTTTGTTCCGTGATTCATCCTCCTCAGTATAACGTTGGGGACAAAGTTGGCATATGTCCTTTCATACATACCGCGTATGATGGTACCACCACCTGAGGGGTATTCATAGCTGTAGGGTCCGAAATAGAGATCCTCCTGCGGCAGGTTGGTCAGCGCGCTGGCCATTAGCGGAAGTGCCGTGGTCTGATCAACACCTGCAAGCTTCACTCCGTATTGCAGCCGCAGGGCATTTATAAACTGTACCCATTTGGCTATGTCTCCCTTGAGGGCTACATCCTGTACTGCAAAGAAGGCCTTGTTGTCAGCATTCATCTTGTTATAGGCGGCAGTCAGGCCTTCAGAAATATTCTTAAAGTCGTTCAGGATTGAAATGTAGATCTCCTTCGGGTCATCATACTTTGGATAAAGTATGCCTACGTTTCCCTGCAGGGCCTCAGAATAGGGTATACTGTTGAAGAAATCGACGCTCCTTAACATCAGCATATCCTTGAACACCGTGGCCAGCATATAGTATGCCTCAACCTGGTCTTTTTCAGCATCTGACATTGCGTCTATTTTTTCCTTCATCAGGGCCCACTCCTTTACCTTGGTGTAGTGATAGCTGAAGGCATTTGTCACTGCACTGGGATCAAACCCGTTTACCCCTGTTTCCACATCAGCATAATCAACGTAATAAGGGTAATACCTGTCAGTAATGTACCTGTGTGCAATCTGTGCATAGGCAGGTACTCCCCAGCCGCTGTTCTGCCACCAGTATTCGCCATAATCCTTTACAAACAGCTGCCACTGATACAGCATGCCGGAGAACATGCCGGCCACAGATTTCTCTTCCGGCGGGTTCACCGTCTCCGGATTCTTGTATTCATCCTCCAGTACATCCTGGCACGATGAGAGTGCCATTGCAATGAGGGTAATAACTATCAATAACTTTTTCATAAGATTCATCTCCTGGTTGTTTAGAAACTGACATCAATTTTGAATCCATAGCTGCGAAGCTGCGGCAGAGGAGTGTACTCAACAAACTGGTCGTTACCCAGCAGTGATTCGGGATCAATGTTGGGCATCGTCTTGTACACATAGAAGAGGTTCCTGGCAACCAGTGAGAGAGTAACCTTCTGCAGCCTGAGTTTATTTGACAACTCCTGCGGAATGGTATACATGATGGCTGCCTCACGGAACTTGATATAGTCATTCTTGTACAGCCTGTCAGGCGCAAACCATTCATTCATATCCTGGATAAAGGTTGACCAGTATTCAATAGCAGTCACGATAATGTCATTCTCCTCATAGACTCCGTCGGAAACCTCCTTGACACCGTCAAGTATCAGACCGTCATGATAAACCATGCCGTCACGTGCTGTGGAAGGAGCTGCCTGGTTATGCTGCCATGCTATCCGGTTGCCGGTGGCATCATCCACATAGTACGCCATCCCCCCGTGTGCCTCGTCCCTGTACTTGAGTGACTCTGTGTTCTGTCCGTTACCGAGCAGGTAATAATTGGTGTGCGACAGGAAGGTGCCGCCGAACTTGTAGTCAAATCCCAGGTGAAGGCTTAACTTTCCGTAATAGAGATCGGTTGTGAAGCCGCCAATGAAATTGGGATTGATATTTGCTGCAGTAACGAATTTGGAGTTATCACGCACATACAGTCCTGAGTTGTTAACCACCCTGTTACCCTGCGGGTCACGGAGATAATCATACATCTGCACATCGCCGATGGGTTTTCCCTCAACTGCCATGATTGAATAACTGTTGGAACCGGCTATCCGGTACTCTGTCATTCCGGGATAGAGCTTGATGACCTTGGTACGCTGGTTTGCAGTGGTAAAGGTTACATCCCATGTAAGTTTCGGAGTCCTGAGCGGAGTATACTTCAGTAACAGCTCATATCCCCAGTTCTTGACATCACCTGCGTTGATCTTGATTGTGCTGAACCCGCTGGCCGGAGTAATTCCAAGGCCCATGATCTGGTCATAGGTATGGGAAGTGTAATATGAGAACTCAGCCACAAGAGGTTTTTCAACGAACCACCTGGTATCAAAACCAACCTCAAATTCTCTCTTCCGCTCGTTCTTGATATCACTTGTGAAGAGGGCGCTCGGACCGTAAACGGTAATGGCACTGGTACGCTCAATCATGCCAACTCCGAAATCCCTGTTGGTCCAGTATGGTGTAGGCGCAGCACGTCCAACATCTGCAAAAGACATCCTCAGTTTTCCGTAGGTGAGCTGAGGAACGGAGAATGTGGAACTGAAATTCCAGGTCGCCGAGACACCGGGATAGAAATAGGAATTGTTGGCCGGAGGCAGAAGCGAGGACCAGTCATTCCTTGCTGTAAACTCTATGTAGTAAGTGTTCTCCCATCCGAATGATGCCTGGCCGAGGACACTGTAGTTCGTATATGAGCTCCTGCTGTGCGACCTGGTTGCGCCGAAACTGCCGGTGGTGGTCTTTGATCCGTTGAGGGAATACCACCCGTCAAACTGGAGTCCTCCAACAGTCCTTACACCAATATTGCTTTCAGCGAAGTGAGTGAATTCAGGTCCTGCAAAGATGACGACGTCAAGCCTGTCATCCATGAATTTTTTAGTGAAATTCAGGAATGCATTGTAGTTCGTATTGACAATGTTCCTCCTGCTGAACTCGTACTGCCCGCCCTGTACAACAGGCATCAGCCTTGTAACCTTATCCTCTGTGATGAAATCCCAGTCGGTAAAATCAGTACCTGCATTGGCAGTCAGCGACAGCCATTTGGTGAACTGCAGATCCATCTTTATTGCCCCGGTAACATGCAGCTTATCGTCGATATCCCGGTTTTCCAGCTGATCCCAGAGCAGGTTCATATAACCATACTGGTCAAATGACATCGGGAATCCGTAATCATCAAGGATGGCTTTTTGCCCGAATTTGTCCTTGTAGAGGTATTTAAGCCCCTGGTAGTCAAGGTCGCGGTTGAATCCGTATGAAACCAGCCGTCCCAGGTTCTGGTACCTGTTCTGGGTTTTCACCTTGTGAATGTTTGTATAAACCTCGAAGCGTGCAAGTTCAGAGGCGTTTATCTGTCCGCTGAAACTTACTGAATTGGTCTTCTGGTAGAAGTTTTCCTGCATCCCCTTGTAGTCCCTTGTGGTAAATGCAAGTCGCATGGCCCCCTTCTCATTGGCTCCTGCTATGGCAGCAGTAAGGCTGTTGGTATTTGTCTTCCGGAACATGTTGATCCAGTTGTCAGGA
>SBFZ01000321.1 GCA_006227095.1 Bacteroidota bacterium
TGCATGTCATGGTGGCAGGCGGAAATATAATAACCTGATACAGCCTTCATATGAAATACAACAGGAGAACTTTTGTAAAAACCGGTGCACTGGCGGTTGCCGGTACCGCAGTGATGGGAAGTACATTCTGTAGTTCCGTAGAAAAAGGAGGAGTTTCCGGGCTCCAGCTCTATTCAATCCGTGATGATATGAGGGCAGACCCGGTCGGGTCGCTGAAAAAACTGGCTGCGATGGGTTACGAGCATGTTGAGCATGCAGGTTATTCTGACAGGATGTTCTACGGTTTTCAGGCTGCGGAATTCAGAAAGATACTTGACGACCTGGGGCTGAAGATGGTAAGCGGCCATGTGGAATTTGTAAGCCGCGACTGGGACAGGGATCTGGCTGATTTTTCCGACAGGTGGAAGTATACTGTGGAAGATGCAGCCATCGTGGGACAGGATTACGTAGTCACCCCCTGGCTGGAGGAGAGCATAAGGGCTGGCTATGATGAGTTCAGGTATTTCATGGATGTCTACAACAGATGCGGGGAGATGTGCAGGAAGTCAGGGATGAAATTCGGTTACCACAATCACGATTTTGAGTTCAGCCAGAAGTTTGACGGGAAGTCCCTGTTTGATATAATGATGGATAGCATTGATCCGGAGATGGTGGTTGTTCAGCTTGATACGGGCAACCTGTATGGTGGCGGAGCTGTGGCTATGGATGTTGTCAACAGGTATCCCGGAAGATTTGAAAACGTTCATGTCAAGGATGTTCTTCCTGCTGATGGGGAAGGCAGGTTTGAAAGCACCATTATCGGCGAAGGCATTGCTGATGTAAGGAACGTGCTGGATCAGATAAGGAAAACCGGCGGTGCGCAAACGGTTATAATTGAGCAGGAATCATACCAGGAAAAAACACCCATGGAATGTGCCCGGGAGAACCTCAGGATACTGAGGAACTGGGGTTACTGAAACGGATGTCTTCCCGGTTGATTTTTCTTGATAAAAAATGGTACAACTTTTCGTGAAAGTATCTTCATTTTTCGAACATTTATTTTAGTTTCGTGACAAACCAATTTTGTTGAGGGTACTCATAGTATATGATATAGATCACTCCTGGGATAAAGAGGAGATAAGGGAGACACGGGACTCAAACCGGATTCTTTTTGAAGCACTCAGGGAGGAAGGGCTGGAAGCCTATCTCGAAGAACTCAGCGATCCGCATCTGGAGCGGATTCTTGACAGACATGATCCTCGGCATACAATCGTCTTTAACCTCTGCGAAGCCCTGCCCGGAACAGCTTACCCGGAAAGACGGGTGACAGAGATACTGGAGAGGAAGGGGTTCACCTATACCGGCAATACGCCGGAGGTCATTGATCTCAGTTATGACAAGCAGAAGACAAAGGAGCTTCTCACATCACTTGGTGTGCTTGTTCCGGACGGAACTGTCCTCAGGGCTGATGAGGCTCACAGGTGGAATCTCTTTCCTGCCATTGTCAAGCCTTCGCGGGAACATTGCAGCCTGACCATTACCGAAAAATCAGTGGTTTTTGACACCAACTCGCTCAGGGAGCAGATAATGCTGGTCAACAATGAATTGAACCAGCCTGCCCTTGTGGAGGATTTCATAGATGGCCGGGAATTCCATGTCTCCGTGTGGAATAATGGTCCTCCGGAGATACTTCCGGTTGCCGAAATGGATTTTTCTGCTTTCAATGAAGCAAGAGAGAGGCTCTGTACATATGATTCAAAGTTCCTTCCGGGCTCCGGACATTATGAGAGAATCGAAACCCTGGTGCCTGCTCCGCTCGATGACAGGCTTTACAGAAGGCTTGAGAAAAAAACCATTGACACCTGGATGGGGTTCGGGTGCACTGATTATGCGCGCTTTGACTTCAGACTCAGGGATGACAAATTTTACCTCCTGGATATAAATCCGAATAACGATATCAGTATTGACACCAGTTTTGCCCTGGCAGCTGAGATGCACAATTACTCATATGGCCAGATGGTTAAGCGGATTGTCATGATGGCTGCAGAAAGGCATCCTCTGTTCGGGGCTGCAAGCTGAGAGTGTGAAAGAAACCTCATAAACTATGAAAAGATACCTTGTTGCAATTACAGTACTGCTGATTGCAGTTGTTTCACGGGCTCAGGATTTAAGTGAGGAAACCCTCCTGAGAGCCATGCATTCAATCTCAAGTCATGACCTGCTGGAGTATGTTAATATCCAGTGTGATGAGAAATACCAGGGCAGGCTCACCGGCACACCGGAATACCAGGAGTGTGCCGAATGGCTTGCCGGTGAGTTCGGGAGCTGGGGGCTGACCCCTGCCGGTGATGACGGTGGCTGGTTCCAGTGGTTCAAGATTCCGTACACGCTTGTATACCCTGACTGCGGACTGACTCTTCATGTGCCGCTGAAGAAGGATGGAGTGCTGCTGAAACACTACCGGTATATGACCGAGTATATGCCCGGCTCTACATCCGGTAACGGAGAGGTGACAGGCGAAGTTGTCTATGCCGGGTACGGCATTACCGCCCCTGAACTCAACTACGATGATTACAAAGGGATCGACGTAAAGGGCAAAATAGTGCTTATTGAACGTGAATCACCCGTCAATCCATCAGCCGGTGCGGAGAAGTTTACACCATGGTATGAATATTCCTTCCACCAGTACAAGCTTGCCAATGCGGTTGAGCACGGTGCCGTCGGGATGATTTACAATTACGGACCACTGGCAAACCCCAATAACGGATATCATGAAAACTTCGTGTATGTCCATGTGGGAGACACGGTGGTAAGGGATATTTTTGCCGGAACCGGGTATGATCACAGCACCCTTGTAAGGGAGATTGACTCCACACTTAAGCCTAACTCCTTCAACACCAAAAAGGTTGTAACGGTTAAAATGAGCACAAGCCATTTTCCTGACGGCAGGGGGAGCAATATCATAGGGATGCTCCCCGGAAGTGACCCTGTGCTGAAGGATGAAACAATAATAATCGGTGCCCATCTTGATCACCTGGGCCTGTGTTATGAGATGATTCCGGGGGCAAATGACAATGCATCAGCCGTGGCTGTGATGATGGGGGTTGCCAAAGCACTTGCCTTGAATAAGATCCCGCTTAAGCGGTCAGTAATGTTTCTCTCCTTCGGGGCCGAGGAGCAGGCTGTTGTGGGTGCACTTGAATATATCAAAAGGCCGGTGATGCCGCTTGAGAAAAGCGTTCTGCTCAATATGGACGGTGTTGGTATCGGCCATTCAATCAGGGCAGCCGCAGGCACAAACTACCCGATACTGTGGTCATTTGTTGAGGAGGCCAACAACAGGTACATACACAGGCCGGTCTCAACAGGATATTTCTCCAACCTCGGAAGACCGCGCCTCGATGCGGCACGCTTCCTGACTGCTGGAGTGCCATCGCTCAGCTTTTCCACATACGGTTCGGCAAACTATTATCACATACCTCTTGACAATACTGACATCATCAAACCTGAGATAATGGAGGATCTGAGTCAGCTCCTGTTTATGACCGTTGTCAGAATGGCCAACAGTCCTGAACCTTTGAGAAAGTAAATCACCTGTCATTGTGACAGAGCATAAGTGTTTTGATTATCTTTATAAAATGAGAAAAGTTGGTATTAAGATTTCAGCTGTTCTGGCACTTGCCATAGGCATCATGCTTTCTCCGGATGCATCAGGGCAGAATAGCCAGGAAAATCCCCTTCCGCATTTCATATTTCCTGAATTCAGGGAGGGACTGGTAGTTATGAAGGAGGGTAAGCCTTTTACGGCCCTGTTGAATTACAATCTCCTTGAGCAGAGGATGGTGACAGAGCTCAACGGCACCTACAGGTACTCGAGAGACCCGGCCATTATTGACACCATCTATATCGGGGAAAGGGTATTTGTGCCGGTAGACCGCATCTTCTACGAGCTTCTCTC
>SBFZ01000358.1 GCA_006227095.1 Bacteroidota bacterium
TCCATTTTACGGGGATTTAAAGACATTCAAACAATGGAATGGGTAACAATCCTGAGAAGGATAACACAATGGAACGGGCAGCAATCCTGAGAAGGATGGGAAAATGGAATGGTCAACATTCCTGAGAATGAAGAGATAATGGAATGGACAACATTCCTGTGAAGGATGAAAAAGGCACGGGTACAAAAAGAACAGGGCGGTGGTGATACAATCAGTAACCCTGTCAGAATCCTGCCAGGTAGGCAGCCAGATTTATTCCGCGGGGAAGCTCCATTTTTTTCCTGAGCCGGTAGCGGCTGACCTCAGCTCCCCGGTATGATATATTCAGTATTGTGGCAATCTCCTTGGTCGGGATGTTCATCCTGATGAAAGCACATATCCTGAGATCATAGGGAGTCAGGTCAGGATGTTTCTCCTTGAGAACACGGAAGAAGTCCTCATTGGCTTCATCAAAGTAGCTCTCAAAGATCCTGTTCTGGTGCTTGATGTCTATTTCCCTGTTTATCTTCCTCTTGAGGTCAATGACTTTGGTCCTGGTCTGCTCATTGATGACAAAATCCTGTATGCCGTAAAGCTCCTCGCATACCTTTTTGAGAAACTTGTTTTTCTCAATGATGATCATTGTCTGGTTTGCAAGTTCCTTGTCCCTGAACAACATCTCCGAGCGGAGTTTTTCATTGGTCAGATCAGCTATTTTCTTTTCAGCCAGCAGTGACTCCTGGTCGTGGATCCGTTGCTGTTCCTCCATCTCCAGTCGGAGTTTTTCCTCCTCCTTACGTGCGGCCAGGGCAGCCCTCCGGAGGGTGTACCTGGCAACGGACCAGATCAGCAATGCAAGAAGCAGCAGGTAGCCGATGTATGCCGCAGTTGATCTTCTTACGGGTGGTTTGATACTGAAGTGAAGTTGTGCCGTATCACTCTCTGTACCGAATACATTTTTTGCTTTCACATTGAGTGTGTATCCCCCTTCACGAAGGTTGGTGAAGTCCCTGTAGTGCTCTGTTGACCAGTCAGACCACTCTTCTGAAAAACCATCGAGGAAATAGCTGAACATCAGTTCATCGTCATTTTCAAAGAAGGGTGAGGCAAAATAGAACCTTAATGAATTTGTCCTCCACGGAAACCGGAAGCCGGCTTCATCTGTTCCGTTCCATAGGTATATCAGCGAATCGGGGTTTTCTGTCTCAATCCTGGTAATGAAAACAGGAAATCCGGTGTTGTACTGTTTGGGAACAGAAGGATTGTAGTTTACAAACCCTTGTTCGAGGCCCATGAAGATATTTTCACTGTCATAGGGATAAACAGACTCAAACTCATTCACATACCTGTCTGTAAGTTTTCTGAGGGGTACAGTCACGAGTGTATATGACATGTCCTCGTTCTGACGGATGTAGCCTGACTCCGATTCGGCTATGAACCACGTATATCCGTTTGGCGCCTGAGCTACTGACATTATTCTTCCGCACCCTTTAAAAATCTCATTCAGCTCATCCGAGGGTCTGAACATGGCGGCGGCACTGTCAAACTCATAAATGCCGTCAGGATCTGACACATATATCCTGTTGTTGAATGTGAAGAGTATGTTCCCGGCCACGGAAGGGAGATCCCCGTTGGTGGGAAACCTCAGGGTTTCTGTAACACTTTCATATGTATCATTCAGTTTCAGTCTGAATATTCCCCTTCCGCTGTGGCCTACCCATATATAGCCCCCGGCATCCTGGAAGAGATAACGGCTTGATTCCCCGAAGCCTTCTATTTTCCTGCAGAAATTCCACCTTCCTCCGGTCTGACTGTAAAGTACCAGTCCGTCATAATGACCGCCAATCAAAAGATCTGGTCTGTTTTTAACCGTTATGAATTTCCAGGCGCCCTCAAGGTTGCATATCTTATCAGCCTCACTGCCTTTTATAATGAATGTTCCGTGGTTATGACCGCACAGGAGCTGACCGCCGGCTTCCTCCAGGGTCCAGACCTGGCCGGCAGTGTTCCTTACAAGTTTAAACTCATTTGCATCAGATTGTTTATCAAAGGGAACTACGTAAAGGCCCTGGTTTGTTCCAAGGTAGAGATTACCTTCAAACACCCTGCTGCAGTAACCTGTTCCGATTCTGTCAGATCCGATATAGGAGAGGGGGGAGTTGATCTCCACGTAGTCAATTCCGTTGTCGAGTCCCAGCCACAGATTTTCGCTGTTGTCAGCAAAAAGGCTGAGAACGGTATTGTTCTGTATTCCCCATTCCATGTTCAGGTTATAGATGAGATTGCCATCATAATCTGAGATAATGAGTCCGTTGAGTATGGTTCCGAATGCCAGCCGGTTGCCTGGCAGCATGACGGCACTGTAGATCCTGTTCTTCAGAAGGAGTTCATTAACAGGTGTATTCCATTGGGTTATCCTGTCATCGTCAAGAAGGAAGACGCCGTCATACGTGGTTGTAACCAGCATCATTCCGCTGTCAGGCTTGAGTATTGAGTTTATTTCCTTACTGGCAAATTGCTGCCACCACGGCAGGCTGACCAGGGTGTCGCCCTTCAGTTCCGATATTCCGGTACCCGGTTCCTGTACAAAAATCCTCCCGCCTGCCTTATGGGAGAAGCGGAATTTTGTGGCCGGTTCAATGACTTTGATGGTGTCACCGGCATACAGGAATATGTATTCATAGCACTGGAAGATAATTCCGCTTTCTGTCTCGTGGATCCTCCAGATTTCATCGAATTCCCTGTATTGTTCCGGAAGCAGGTGTTTCAGGCTGGTAAAAGCAGGCGGATTATGGCCGCTTCGTTTTACAATACCGAAATCATTGATCAGGCCCACGTAGATTATGTCATTCTTGTCGACGAGGATGCTTCTGAGGGGTGCGGTCGCCGAGATGCGCGACAGGTTCCATTCCACTCCGTCATAGGAGAGAAGACCGTCATTATTGGCGAACCAGACCAGTCCCCGGCTGTCCTGGCAGATCCCCCAGTTCTGGGTATCTGCATTATAATCAGTCTTATGAAAATTCCTGACATAGGGTGTTCCCCTGTAATTCTCCTGTGCGAAGGTTACCGATGTACAGATGAGCAGAATAAGGGTCAGTACTTTTGGCATGGTACAGAAAATACCCTGTTAATATAGGCATAATCTGTCAAAAGATTTGCCTAACCTGGTATCAGGCGATGGTTCACTTTCTGCTTTCGATTTCCGTCAGGTCGCCACTGAATGATATTGGCTGCCTGTTGGTACTGTTCACCATGAGTGTTGCAGATCCTGTCTCAGCGATATGGAATGTATAGTCAAGCCTGTCACTCCCGTTTACGGTGGTGAAAGAAATCACCCAGCCCCCTTTTTTCCAGTCTTTAACGCTAAGATCAGATATTTCTCCCCTGAAGCTTAAAGGGGAGCTTGTATTTCCATATTCTGCCTTGTAAGCCCTTCCGAAATATGGGAGATAAGAATCTGCCTGATCGTTTTTTACTATCACCCTGTACGGGGAAGTCAGTGATCTGCCTCTGCCTGATGCCGGGGTCATAAATGTTGCGTCAAACTGCCATTCACCCGATTTCACGAGGTTATTTGTCCTCTGAATCAGTTCTGCTTTCCGGGCCTCTTTCTTTTCCTGCCGGGTTTCCTGTGATTCCTGGGCATAAATCATGCTAACAGAAACCAGCATCAAAATGAAGACTGATTGTTTTTTCATGACTTTGCTTTTATTATAAATACCTGCAATTTTCATGCCTTTTGGATCTGCAAGACTCATAGTACATGATAATGCAGGATCAAACTAAAGCTCAAGGTTTGGTGACTAGTATAATTGATTATTATAATTGGCCTCCTGCTAAAGGGTTCAATGGAAATTTTATCGGCACTTTCCTTTAATTGAGAATTATTTGTGACGTTTTTGCCGGTAAAAACGTCACATATTATATATTTATGTAAAGTTCATT
>SBFZ01000306.1 GCA_006227095.1 Bacteroidota bacterium
GCTGTCACCGGCATCCAGGGCGGCAGATGAGACCGTCAACCAGATCATGGTCACACGGGGATTGCTTCCGGAGAGTCCGGGCGTCATACACTGGAGCATCGGGCCACTGGTAAACACTCCGGAACTGGTGAAGGCCGTTGCCGAAGGCCCTTACCGGCGTCCTGCCCTTGTGCCTCCGTCTCCCTGGCTTGATAAAAAAGCACCTGCACCACCCGTGGTCACAAAAACAGCCGGCGATGGCTCGCTTAACCTTACCTGGACTCATCCTGATCCGGCCGACGTAGCCCGCTGGGTGGTTTACTACAGGTACGGTTCACAGTGGAACCAGAACATTCACGGCAGCAATGTTTCCTCTGACGAGATACCCGGTTTTATGATTAATCGTCCTTTCCTCGGCCGCACGCCACGGGAGAACGTTACGAAACCCGAACAGGCCCTGCTGAGGCTTGACAGCATTGCCGTCTCGGCTGTTGACCGTTTCGGGAATGAAAGTGTTATCAGCAAAATGGCGGTTACCGAGTTTACGTATGCAGATGCCCCGGCACTGGAAAAGGTGCTGGCAGAGTACTATGACAGCATGAAGAGGCCTCCTGTGCCTTTGCCTGCAGTTACACCCGGCATCAATGTGCTGATAGATGAGCAGCTTGACCTGATCAAAGGGAAGAGAGTGGGACTCATTACAAATCCTTCTGCAGTGGGTATTGACATGCGCAGTACGGTTGACATCCTGGCAACCACTCCCGGGGTTAACCTGGTGGCACTTTTCGGCGCCGAGCATGGTGTCAGGGGTGCACAGCACGGCCGTATCTTCGCCGGAGGCGAAAAAGACCCTGCAACGGGTATCCCGGTTTACAGCCTTTACGGCGACTCATGGGCCCCGAAACAGGAGTGGCTTGACAGCCTGGATGTGATGCTCTTCGATATCCAGGGAGTAGGTTCGGCATGGTACACTTTCAAGTTCTCGATGTCATGGGCCATGGAGGCCTGTGCAAAGGCCGGAATACCCTTCATTGTGCTTGACAGGCCCAATCCGCTCGGCGGTCGTATCGTGGAAGGTCCGATGCAGGATACCATAAGAATATACAGGCACAGGTTGCCTCTGCGCCATGGGATGACCTACGGCGAGCTGGCCACAATGTGGAATGAGACCGAGGGCTATGGCGCTGACCTGACTGTCATTAAGATGAAGGGGTGGCGCAGGAGCATGATGTGGAACGAAACAGGTCTCCAATGGGTGATGCCTTCACCTAATATCGACAACTGGGAGACGGCAGTGGTCTACCCGGGGCAGTGTCTCTTCGAGAGGACAAACATGTCAGAGGGGAGGGGGATGACCAAACCCTTCCTTGTCACCGGAGCTCCCTGGGTAAATGCTGAACAGGCGGCTGCAGACCTCAACTCCAGGGGTATCAGGGGAGCGTATTTCAGACCTTTGTATTTCATCCCGCGATCAGCCGGTACCGGTTATAACCGCAGCGGAAAACCGTGGAACGAGATGTGTGGCGGAGTGGAGATAATGCTCACCGACCCTGCCGCATACCGCTCGGTTGAGGCCGCATTGCATATCATTGATGCCTACAGGAAAACCAGTCCTGACTCACTTGTCTGGTCACCCCCTGTGATCATGAAAAAAATGAATGAGCCAGGCGTAACCGTTGAGGAGGTTGTGAAAGCCTGCCAGGATGATATTAAGGATTTTATGGAAACAAGACAGAAATACCTGCTTTACAGATGAGAAGGAATTTATTTGCAATAGTCCTGGCAACAGCAGTGCTTGCGGGATGCGGTACTGCACGGAAAACAGGTGATACTCAGGCCACAGCCCGTCTGGCTGAAGAGGCGGCTGCAAATGCGGCCACAGCGGCTGCTGCTGCAGCGGCCGCAGAGAAACTTGCAGCCATACCATGCCGGTGTGACAGCGTCGGTGAGGATTCTCCGTGGGTCAGGTTTCTGAGGCTTCCCGAGCAGGTGACGAACCAGCCGCAGTTTGATGTCCTTTGCAAAAGTGAATACCCTGCAGCTGTAAGCATCAATGGCCAGGCAGTCAAACAATACAGGACGGGAATTTTCTTCGCAACCGTTCCGTTCAGTGAGGGAGTGAATAAAATCACTGCTGAGGCAGTATATCCTGACGGCCGGACAGCTGTCTGCGAGTATGCTTTCATCTATGAAAAGCGTGACATGACGAGGCAGCCTTACCCGCTGTGGATTGAAAGGCGTTCGTTTGAACCAGCCGGTGATATGGAATTGCTCCCGGAAGAGGTGGTGAAGGTCAGCTTCAGGGGCTCAAAGGGTCAGGAGGCATGGGTCGATATCAGGTCAGCAAGGAGAAGCATTAAATGCACCCGGGAGGATTTTGATGATTACAGCATCTACCGGGCGGAGATACCCCTGCGCGGACTTAAAACCGGAGTGGCACATACCATTACAGCCAGGCTTGTCCCGGCAGCAGGTGCTCCGGTTAAAGAGACATACAGACCTGATTATGCACGCACTGTTACCGTGAGAAATGCCGAAGATTTCCCGCTGGTGAAGGTGAAGAATGACTATTCAAGGCTGGTTTACAATCTGGGGGCGCCGAGGCTTGGCGGACCGATCCGCCAGGAGCTGGGTCCGGGGGTGATACTGAAGACAAGCGGAAAAATAGGTTCAAATTTCAGGATAAGGCTGAGCAACACCGAGAGTGCGTTTATCAGTGAGGATGATGTGGCGGTGTTGGGTGGCAACCGGGCACAGCCGGTCTTCATTGTCACCGGCATGACATGCAGGCCGTCAGCCGGAGCTGATGTTGTGACCATTCCCTATCTCGAGCCGGTACCTTATGAAGTGTATCCTGATCCTGCCAGAAAGCAGCTTGTAATTACGATGTTCGGGGTGGAGTCAGCTTCCACATGGGTCACTCACCTGAAGGGCTGCAGGATGATTGACAGGCTCAAATGGGAGCAAAGCACACCTGAGACATTCCGGGTATATGTCAACCTTAAGACCGAAAACATCTGGGGTTATGATATTAAACCGGTTGGCCGCAGCCTGGTGCTCAGCGTCAGGTATCCGCCGCTCTTTGACCTGTCGGCAGAAAAACCGCTGTCAGGATTGAAGATTGCCATTGAAGCGGGTCACGGTGGCTCAAATTCAGGCGCAATAGGGTTATCAGGACTGGTTGAGAAGGAGATCAACCTCGACCTGTCGTTCAGGCTGGGTGAGTTGTGTGCAGCCATGGGGGCTGAGGTGGTTCAGGTCAGGGATTCTGACCGCGACATGGCGCTGCTTGACAAGCGTGACATAGCTATCAAGTCAGGTGCTCACATGCTGATCAGCATTCATGCAAATGCGGGTGGCAGGGGTTACCTTTCTGTTGCCGGTACGAGCACTTACTGGCACAATCCGTTCTGGGCTCCGCTGGCACAGACCATCTATGACAGGATGCTTGAGACCGGTCTGCCTGAATTTGGAGTGGTAGGCTCATTCAACTACACGGTGACCCGGGTTTCGCAGATGCCTGCCATCCTTGTTGAGCAGGCTTTCATGAGCCATGCAGAGGACGAGGAGAAACTTGCAGACCCGGAGTTCCGGCAACTGGAGGCGGAAAAGATTCTCCAGGGAATTATTGATTACCTGAAGTTGATCTCCAGATAGACCAGGTTGGTGGCGGAATAGTCCGGTCAGGGGTGATAATTGGTTCCTGAAAATCAAGGCTGACAGACCTGGATAAGGGGGTGAAATAAACCTGCCGGAATTTATGTGACTGCCTGAAATTCATGGCAGGCAGGCCGGATAAGGTTGCGGAATAAGTCAGCCGCCAGAGAATGCTATGAGTCTATTCTCCTGATATTTGCACCAAGGTTGTTAAGTCTCTTGTCAAGGTCCTGGTAACCGCGGTCAATCTGTTCGATATTGTGTATGAG
>SBFZ01000030.1 GCA_006227095.1 Bacteroidota bacterium
GTTCCTTCTGTGAAGTCACAGGCCTGACCACAAGGTTCAGCTCCCTGGTCTTGCCGGAAGGGGTTATCTCCATTATGACAGGCTCCCCTCCGCTGCCGTCAGCGCTGCCGAATCCGGAAACTTCAGAAAAGGTAAACAGCACATTCTGTTTTCCTGCCATGGAGAGGTCAGGGGTAACCCAGAACCGGAAGCTTTTCCTTTCAGTCCATGACTTTCCGGCAAAGAGCGCCGTATACTCCCTCTCAAGCCTGTTGATCTCAGCAATGGCTGCGCCATCCTGGGGGAAAATGTTGGTTTCCCCCGTAAGGATCATATGCCGCCCCTCACGGAGTTCAAGGAGCCTGTCGGCCGCCTCGCGCGCCTCCTCCTCAACCGTCATCCCCTTTTTCTTCTGAACGAGGTAAGGCACCCTGATGAATGCTGTATCAGCCTTCACAAGCCTGTAGGCGGTGTCAGTCTTCGTGGCAACATACTCATATGCCCCCCTGTCAGGGAATAGCAGGCCTGAATACTCAGCCCCGTTCTGAACGTGTGAATGGACTGATCCGGCATAAACATCGGGGTTGATGTCAAGAACCAGTCCGCTCTTCCGCAGGGCCAGCATATTTGTCTGCATCAGCGTGGTTCCCTGTATGATGTAAAACTGTGACGGGTCAAGCTCTTCAAAAGTGCTGAGCCTTACATCGGAAATGCTCCAGGATTCATTCTCTGAGGTGATGACCCTGTCAAGCCCTACCATTTCACCCGCCCAGGCAGCATAGGGCCCCGGGATCTCAATCCTCTTCTCTGCAATTACTTCGAACTCAAGTAATGTCATGGGAAGTGCATACACCAGGCTCCCGTCAGTAACGGTGACATTGTCACCGAGAGGGAGTACCATAGTATCGCTTGCCGTTTCTCCCCTGTATATCGAGCAGCCTGCAGCCATCATGACTGCAAGCGGGAGTATCAGGGCTCTCTTGATTTTCATCATGATCATTTAAAGATAAACGCTGAAGTTGTTAAAGTTTGTTTCGCGGAAAGCACGTCCGATATTCATCAGGATGTCTCCGGCAATTACCGATTCTTCCGAATGTATCCTGAGTGCAATATCACCTGCGAGGCCATGCAGGTATGCACCTGCTATTGCTGCCCCGGCAGGCTCGTAACCCTGGGCCAGCAGTGAGGCTATCATTCCTGTCAGCACATCGCCGCTTCCACCGGTTGCCATACCCGGATTGCCTGTGCTGTTGAAGAAGACCCTGCCGTCAGGAAGCGCTATTGATGTATGGGCTCCCTTTAGCACCACAATACACTTATGCCTGGTGGCGAAGGTAATCTGTTCTTCCATGAGCTGATAGTCACTTTTGCCGCTCGCTGTGAGTCTGCGGAACTCTCCCGGGTGAGGTGTCAGGATGGTCATTGGCGGAATAAGTTCTATCATCTCCCTGTTCAATGACAGGATATTAAGGGCGTCAGCATCAAGCACCAGCGGGACCATTGTGTTTTGCAGCAGGTCCCTGAGAACTGTGGCCGTATCAGGGTCCGTTCCCAGTCCCGGGCCGGCAGCTATTGCCTTATAGGGCCCCAGGTCAGGAAGGGTTGTCACATTGCCTGTTCCGGGGTCAGGGGACACCATTGCTTCGGGCAGGGCTGACTGAAGCGCAAGTACAGATGCTGAAGAAGTATGCACTGTAACCAGTCCGGCACCCGCACGAAGGGCAGCACCGGCAGACAATGTTGCTGCACCTGCTTTGCCATAGCTGCCCGCGATGAGCAGCAGATGGCCAAAGATTCCCTTGTGGTCAAACTTGCTCCTCCCCTTCAGCATTGGCCTTACACTCTCGCGCAACACATAATGGAACGGCGTCGGCATCTCTGAAATGGTATCGGCATGCAGGCCTATGTCAATTACCTCCCACTCACCGGTAAACTCACCATTGCCGGGAAACATGAATGACAATTTGGGAAACTGGAAGGTGATGGTCCTTGAAGCCCTTACTATGTTTTCCCTCTCACGGGCAGTGTTGTCCTCGCAGAAGAGTCCTGACGGCACATCAACAGAGATCACAAATGCTTCTGAAGCATTTATCCTGCGGATTACACCTGCTGCCACCCCTGCCGGAGGCTTGCTTAGCCCGGTGCCGAAAATTGCATCGATGATTACCTCATCATTACCTATGACCGGAAATTTTTCAGGATCAGCAATGGTAACGGGCACAATGCCGCTTCTCTCAAGGCGCCCTGCATTCAGACTGAATTCAGCTGAGTGTTTTGATCCGGTCTCAACGACATAAACCCTTACCACATATCCATCCTCATGCATAAGCCTGGCAAGGACAAGCCCGTCTCCTCCGTTGTTGCCCGGACCGGCAAAAATATTGATCTTCCTCTCCGGGGCAACGATATCCTTGATTCGCTGAAAGAGGGTTGTTGCCGCACGCTCCATTAACCCGGCCGGCGCGATTGGCTCCAGCCTGATTGTGGCAGCATCTATTTCCCTGATCTCAGCCGATGTGAATATTTTCATACTTTACCGCTTGGAAGTGAGGATACAAATGTAAAAATATAGACAATGCAAAATTATTTTACCTGTGATATAATGCAATCACTCCAAATTAAAAAGATTAATATATTTGTCACCGTCAGAACAAATTAAACCACTTAATACGGAAAACTATGCTCAAGAATCATCCAAAAGGACTAATTGTTGCCTTCTTCGCCAATATGGGAGAACGGTTCGGTTTCTACACCATGATGGCGATCCTGGTGCTGTTCCTGCAGGCCAAGTATGGTCTGACTGCTGATAAGGCCGGGAACATTTACAGCTCTTTTTACTTCAGCATCTATGCACTTGCGCTGGTCGGCGGGACACTGGCCGATGCAACCAGGAAATACAAGACGGTTATCATGTTCGGCATTATCATCATGTTCGCAGGATACGTTCTGATGGCCGTGCCCGGAATGCCACTCACCTTCACGGTGATTGCACTCTTCACCATTGCATTTGGAAACGGACTCTTCAAGGGCAACCTTCAGGCTGTAGTCGGACAGATGTATGATAATCCTCAATATTCCAAAATGAGGGACACCGCCTTCATGATATTCTACATGGGTATCAACGTCGGTGCATTCTTCGCTCCCTTTGCCGCCAACGGTATCAGGAACTGGTGGCTGAAGACAAACGGATTTGCCCATGACGGAAGCCTCCCGGCACTCTGTCACCAGTATAACGGAGGTCTCCTTACAAGCTCTGACAAACTGGCGGAATTCCAGACCCTTGCCGATAAAGTCAACCTGGCAGGCCCCGTAACAGACCTCGGAACCTTCTCCAACAACTATCTCGAAGTCTTCTCACGGGGGTACAATTATGCATTCGCAATCGCTGCCGGAGCAATGATAATCTCACTTCTTGTCTATGTATTCTTCAACAGGCTGCTTCCCAACAAGGAGAAACCTGCGAAAGCCACTGACGGGTCATCCAATACAATTGAGTTTGAATTCAGGCCCCTGATCTATGCAGCAATCGCAATGGCCATTTTTGCCTTCGGACTCAGCTTTGTCGTCGATGTGTTTACAAGTCTGGCAATCGCACTTTTTGCAGGTTTCACCACCTGGATGCTTACAACTGCCAAGAAAGACGAATATGCGAGGGTGTCATCACTTATCCTTGTGTTCGTGGTGGTGATCTTCTTCTGGATGTCATTCCACCAGAACGGACTGACTCTCACCCTCTTTGCAAGAGATTACACTTACAAGCAGGTGGAACCCTTCACCTATCTCTTCTTCACCCTGCCCTCCATGCTGGCTGTTATTGGTGCCATTGCGGGACTGGTTCTGCTAATAAGGAAAAACATGAAGTTACCAGCAAGGCTCATCGGAGGAGGCCTTTTCGTGGCCGCAATTGTAGCCGCGTAC
>SBFZ01000360.1 GCA_006227095.1 Bacteroidota bacterium
CGCAAGGTTGAGGAGCTTACATCAGGGAAGATTAAACTCACCTACGGTGCCCTGTACCCTGTGCTGCACAAGCTTGAGAATGAAGGTGTACTTGTCACTGAACAGGAGAACTTCAACAACCGCATCCGGGTATACTACAGTCTTACCGAAAAGGGCCATTCCCTGGTTGCTGAAAAGGTCAGGGAGCTTATGGAGTTCATTGAATCCCTCCAGGGAATTGTCAATCCTCAGACCGGTCTGAGTTATGCCTGACCTTACATTCAGTGATATAAACCTTATCAGGCATGAGGTGATCAGCCAGGAGATCTGCTTCTCACACCTTGCCGATGAGCTGATTGACCATCTCTGCTGCGATGTGGAGCATGAGATGGCCGGCGGTCTCAGTTTCCGTGATGCCTGGCTGAAAGTAAAGGCCTCAATGGGAAACAGGAGACTCCGGGAGATACAGGAAGAAACTCTTTTTGCAGTAGACACCAAATACAGGAATATGAAAAAAACCATGAAAATCTCAGCAATAGCCGGCACAATAATGGTTGGCTTTGCGGCGCTGTTCAAGATAATGCACTGGCCTCTGGCCGGTGTTATGCTTACCTTAGGAAGCCTTATACTGGCTTTTGTGTTCATGCCATCTGCCCTGACAGTTCTCTGGAAAGAGACACACAGCGGAAAGAAGCTCTTTCTATATGTCTCGGCATTCCTTACCGCGATGCTGTTCATAGTTGGAATAACTTCAAAGGTTCAGCACTGGCCAATGGCAGGACTCATCCTTGCTTTGGCATCAATTTCAGGTATCCTTGCCTTTGTCCCGGCACTTCTGTCCGCAAGACTGAAGAACCAGGAAAACAGGTCAAAAAAAATAGTCTATATTCTGGGTGCTGCAGGATTGATCCTTTCCATAATGGGTTTACTCTGTAAAATTCAGCACTGGCCCATGGCAACCATTTTTCTGACAGTCGGTTCTGCAACCATATTTTTTGTAGTCTTTCCCTGGTACGCCTGGTTGACATGGAGAGATGAAACTAATGTCAGCGCGAAATTCATTTTTATGGTTGCCGGCCTGATAGTACTGATGCTGCCGATTCTCATGGTAAATCTCAGCCTCCAAAGAAACTATGACGAAGGTTACTACATGCAGCTTGAAGAGCAACAGGCACTGTTTGATTACAGGTTCAGATCAAATCAGTTATTAATAAATCAGTGCACTGACTCTGCTGCTTTACCAATCCTTGAGGATTTGAATAAAATGACCTCTGAGCTTATTTCAGTTATCAACAATACTGAAGCAAGGCTCATTGCCGAAGCTGAAGGGAAACCCGGGGTACCGGCAGTACTGACAGGTCAGATAGCAGAAACCGGGACCGGACCTGTAATACAATTCCAGACACTCAGGAATCCGTTCAATACCGGATCTTTCAGCAACTTACTTGTCAGGGGTTCCGGTCAGTGGAATGAAGTTGCCGGTGCTCTGAAGAAATACTCTGATTATCTGTCAGGTCACTTGCCGGCAGATAAATCTGAACTCTGCGGGAAACTGCTTGATCCTTCGGTTTACCTCCCGGAGTTGAACACTGAAACCGACAGGGTGTCATTGTTAACAGGCCTGCATATGTTGCAACTGATGAAAAACGGTATCCTTGCTGCAGAGGCTCTCGCAATGACAATGATTTCTGCACCCAATAACCAGTAAAACCTTTAGAAATGAAACAGAAAATATATACTTTGGGAATCGCCACCACGTCAGTAATCTTTCTTGGAGCACTGCTAAAGATCAACCACTGGCCCGGCGGAGGGCAGCTTCTGATTATTGGTATTGTCACACTCATCCTGGTATTCCTACCGCTGGCACTCAGGAATCATTACCGGACTGAAGGCGAAAGAAAGAACTTACTGTTGTATGTAGTCACATGGCTCACGTGTTTCGTTGTATTCGGTGGAATGCTTTTCAAGCTTATGCACTGGCCCGGAGCGGGAAAAGCCCTCCTGGTAGCCCTCCCTTTCCCCTATGTGGTCTTCCTGCCTGTTTTTCTTATTGTGACATCAAAGGATAAGAACTTCAGCATCCATAAAACCGTTGCCATACTTTTCCTTCTTGCGGGAACGTCAATATCTGCTGCTTTGCTGGCGTTGAACGTTTCGAAGGAGAAAATTGGTGACAGTATGCTATTGTCACGGAACTATAATATGGTTGAGGCTGTGGTTGATGAGATTCCTGCTGCTGACGGTCAGGCAGCACTTACAAATAAAATCAACGAACTTATTGGTATTATTGATGACTATCAGCACAAGATTTTTTCTGTTGAAGGCATGTCAGAGGAAGAATGGAACAATGATCCATGGACTTTCCCGCGTCCGGAAGCAGCATCTATCTTAGACAAAGCTCTGATCATTGCCGGGGAGAATCCCACCTATGATACAAGGCTTCAGGCCGGACTGGGTGACCTTGTCAGTGAACTCCAAAAGTCTGCCGCAGATGAAGAGGTTGCCGGTAAAATACCATTAATCTTTGACTTCTATGAGTCGCCCGGTGAAAGCCCGGATTGGACTAAAGGTATGTTTATGGTAATCCCCCGCGTGTGGTCACTAATCTATCTTGACGGCCTCGAGACTAACCTTAAACTGATCAGGGCTGGGATCTGAGCTTCCAGCCGGAAGAAAAAATATGTGCTGATGCAGGCCTCGGCGGCTTATTTCAATACATTTCTTCTTACCTTGATTCCGTAATAGTTTTAATAAAATACGGAAAAATGAAAACAAGGCTGATACTCCTGTCAGCAGTAATCCCACTGTTGCTCTGCACCTGTCACGGACCTGCAAATAAAATAAGTCCGTGGGTCACCTATGACGAATCATCAGAGATAGTACAGAACGCATCCCACCCCTCACCCAAGATGCGTTACCAGCTCATCCAGTCAAGGATCTCTGACAGGAATGCCGTCTGGGAGAACGTGTCGGAACAGTTGCGCGGTTTTGATGATGAAGATTACCAGAGACTCATGCCGCTTATACTTGAACAGGATATTCCTGCATTGCAAAAACACATCACATCCGGAAAACTTACATACGGTGAGCTGACCCAGTGGTACCTGTACCGGATAGTACTGTATGAAAACAATCCGGCAACTGCCCTAAACAACATCATTTCAATAAACCCTGATGCTTTACGCCAGGCAAGGGAAAAAGACAGGAAGAGGTCAGCCGGTCAGCATCCTCTGTACGGAATTCCGGTGCTGCTGAAAGACAATATAGGTATGAACGGACTTCCCACCACTGCGGGTGCTGCATTCCTGGCCGGCAACATGGCACCGGATGCTTTCATTGTTGAAAGAATAAAGGATAAAGGGGGAATCATACTCGGTAAAGTCAACCTCAGTGAGTGGGCAAACTACCTGAGCTCGGCCTGCCCAAACGGCTGGAGCGCGGTCGGTGGCCAGACGCTTAATCCCTATGGAAGGAGGAAGTTTGATACCGGCGGGTCAAGCTCCGGAAGCGGCACTGCTGTTTCTGCCTGCTATGCCTCTGTGGCTGTGGGAACAGAAACCTCAGGCTCAATACTATCACCATCAAGCGCCAACTCGCTGGTTGGTCTCAAACCTACTGTCGGGCTGCTCAGCCGCAGTGGTATAGTACCTCTGTCCGGAACACTTGACACACCGGGCCCTATGACAAGGAATGTGACTGATAATGCCATACTCCTGTCTGCAATGTGCGGTGAAGACCCTGATGACGGAGTCACCAAAGGCAACCCGAAAGATATAGTTTACTGGGAGGATCTTTCTTCAGCTGATTTATCAGGCCTCCGCTTTGGGGTTATCAGGGCATTCATGGCCGATTCGCTCTACCGGCTTGCTGTTGAGAAGATCAGTTCCCTGGGGGCAACCTGCATTGAATTTGAACC
>SBFZ01000266.1 GCA_006227095.1 Bacteroidota bacterium
CCTCACTGTTCGGGCAGGTCAACTATGATTTCAATTACAAATATCTGCTCGGGCTTACGTTCCGTTATGACGGAACCTCGCGTCTCGGAAATAATAAGTATGATTTCTTCCCCGGAATTTCTCTCGGTTGGAATGCCCACAACGAAGATTTCTTCAAAAACTCAGCTGTAAGCGAATACATTACCAAACTCAAGCCGAGGGTCAGCTACGGGGTCAACGGCAACATTGACATTCTGAGCAACTTTGGTGTGTTCGGAAGCTATGGTGCCACATCGGTTTATTATGGCCAGACAGGTTATGTAAACAATGGACTTCCTTTGCTCGATCTCAAATGGGAGCGTTCCACAACCCTCAACTTCGGCCTTGATATGGGACTCCTTGAAAACAGGGTAACGGTAATAGCCGATTACTTTGTCAGGGATGTGAAGGATAAGCTTGCAGCTCTGACACTGCCGCTGTGGACAGGTTTTTCATCGATTACCACCAACAATGGTACTCTTCAGAACAGGGGAGTCGAGCTGCAGGTCAATGCCGACGTGATCAAAACCACAGATTTTACCTGGAACCTGGGTCTTACCTATTACAGGGTCAGGAATTACGCAAAACAACTTCCGGAAAACGGTGTCGATAAGAACAGGCAGGGAGGAACCGAAATCTATGATCCGGTTACCGGCACCACCATTTATGTAGGCGGTCTGCAGGAAGGTGAGCGGGTCGGTTATGACGTGATCACAGCCTACATATTCGAAGGCGTTTACCAGACCCAGGCACAGATTGATGCCCATGCAGGAAGGATCGTTGAATTTGCCCAGGATAAGGATACCCGGTTCCTTGGTGATGCAATATGGAAGGATGTCAACGGTGACAATATCATCAACTACCTTGACAGGGAAGTAATAGGCCGGAGAACCCCTAAATTCTCGGGTGGTTTCACCTCGGGGCTGACATATAAGAATTTCAATCTCTTCGTGAGGAGCGACTTTACCGTGGGGCACATGATCATCAACGGCCGCCGGGTTAAGGGTATCGCCCAGACACAGGGTAACCAGAACGGACCGGTTGAGATCAGGGATACCTGGACACCGGATAATCCGACATCAGATATCCCGATCTTTACACTTGTTGACAGGCAGAAGAACCATCTGGCCGGTGGCGGTGACCAGGGCTCGATGACCAGCAGCAGCTCGAGGATGTGGGAGAAGGGTGACTTCCTGGCACTCAGGGAGGTTACGCTGAGCTACACCCTTCCCGGAAGCAAGGTCAACAATCTCTTCAATGATCTCAGGGTCTATTTTACAGGTGCAAACCTGGGTTATTTCAACGGTTTCTCGGGAAGCCTGCCGGAAGAATCGGGTGATGGTATCGATTATGGAAGATTTCCGCTTCCCAGGACCTATACCCTTGGCTTAAGCGTCACTTTCTAATATCAAAAACGAATGAAAATGAAAAAACTTATCATACTACTTGTGGGCATCACAATGCTTAACGCCTGTGAGCTCGACATGCAGCCTGAGAGTCAGCTCACCTTCAACGGCTTCTGGGAGAGTGAGGAGGCTGTAAAGGCTGCCCATACCGGAATTATGGCAGCTTACAGGGGCTATGCCGGTACAATCTGGCAGATGGGTGAACTGCGCTCTGACGTATGGGGCGGAAATACCATCGAGTCTCCTTTCGGGATTGACCTCATAGAAAACAATATCAGTTCCACTGTCGTTCATTTTGGGAACTGGGCCAACTTCTACGGGTTTATCCATTATCTCAATGATTTCATAAAGAATGCGCCCAACGTAAAATTCGGGAAGCAGTCTGATCTGAACCATCTCATGGGCCAGGTCTACGGGATAAGGGCACATGTCTACTATACCATGGTAAGAGCATGGGGAGACGTGCCTGTCTCAACTGAACCGCTCCTTGAAGTAAACCTGGAGAAGCTTAAGAAACCCCGTTCACCAAAGAGCGAGGTAATGCAGCTGATCAAGAGTGATATTGCCAAATCGCTGGAATACTTCGGCGATGACAACAGCCTCTGGCTGGGAAGGAATGTCTTCTGGTCAAGGGGAGCTACCCTTGCTCTTAAAGGAGACGTTTACCTCTGGTCGGGCAAGGTTCTTGGAGGCGGAAACGGAGATTTTACAGAAGCCAGAACCGCGCTGGAAGCTGTTACCGGATTCGAGCTGGTCGCTTCTGACAAGCTGTGGGGTCAGGGTAATGAGAACAACAAGGAATTCATCTTCGCCTTTGATTATCAGAAAGACCAGGCTTCCAATTTCTACAACAGCTTTACCGGCAGGGCAGTGGATATCAGGACCATGTATGACGATGCCGGAACCTCAATGACAGGGTTTGTGGTGAATGGTGCCAGCCGGTATGGCCCGTCAGACAAGACTCTCCTGCTGATAGATGATGTTAACGACTCAAGGAGAAATACATTCCTCAGGCTCTACTCCGACGGTGCCGTGCACATCCCCTATGTTGCAGGTGAAGCAACCTACCAGGGTGCCGTTCTGAACAAGTTCCTGGGTATTGTTGATGTTGACGGGGCAAGGAAAGACTATAATAACGTACCGCTGTACCGTTACGCTGATGTCCTTCTTATGCTTGCCGAAGCCAAAAACAACCTTTCAGCTGATCCTTCCGATCAGATAAATGCTGTCAGGCAGAGGGCTTACGGGGCAAATTACGGTGCACCATACATTTACACCAACGGAACACAGTCGGCAAATGCCAAGGCAATCCTTGACGAAAGGATGAAGGAGTTCATTGGTGAGGGCAAACGGTGGTGGGACCTGGTAAGGGCCGGTGGCACCTTTGTTTTTGACGAGGTAGCTACAATGAACCCCGCCGAGGCGTACAAGATATATTATTCCATATCTCAGAGCATGCTGGCCAATGATTCCGAACTGGTACAGACAGAGGGTTATTAGAATTCTGGTTTTCTCAACCGGGTTTTAGGGTGACAGGCAGTCAGTCCCGGCCGTCTTTTGGCCGGGACAACGCCTGTTTTTTTTCAGGATATTTTTTTAAAGCTTTGTATTTATGAGAATAATCTTGCTTTTTCTTGCCCTGCTGCTTTCAGCGTCAAGGTGCGGCGATGCGCAGGAATCAGGTTCCGGACTCAGGTCCGGCCCTGCAGAGGCAGTATTCAGCGTTGAGCCTGTTTTTGCGGAACGAGATCACAATGAGCCGGTAAGACTTATGTTTACTGCCTCCGGTACAGGTGATCCCCTGATACTCCAGGGTATCGGAGTTACTTTCACCCCTGACAGCAAAGTTACATCACTGGATGCTCTGACGGCATGGTATACCGGTGTGGTCCCAGGAGTACCAGCAAGAATACAGGTGGGAACAGCAGACAGTCCATCCCTCTACACCCTGATTAAAGGAAACCTGCCAATAGGTGAGGGGAAACACACATTTGTCCTTGACTTCAGTGCTGACCCTGCCTCTGATCCTGCCGCACGGCTTAAGATTGAGTCAGTATCCTTTCAGTTCAGTGACGGATCATCATCTGTGTACGTTGCCGGGGAGGCTGATCCGGTAATCCGTTTTGGAAAAATTGTCAGGGCTGCCGGCCAGGACGGGGTTGATACCTATCGCATTCCGGGACTCGTTACAACAAATGCAGGAACACTGGTTGCCGTTTATGATATCAGGTACAACAACAGCAAGGATCTCCAGGAAGATATTGACATTGGGATGAGTCGCAGTACTGACGGCGGCCGTACATGGGAACCCATGAGGGTGATAATGGATATGGGGGAATATGGTGGATTGCCCCAGAACCTGAACGGAACAGGTGACCCCAGCATCCTCTATGATCATACTACAAACACCCTGTGGGTTGCGGCTCTCTGGATGAGTGGCTCCGCGCCTGACAAGATGCT
>SBFZ01000112.1 GCA_006227095.1 Bacteroidota bacterium
CCGGCCATAGTACGTGAGCTTTCAAAATGCATATTGTGCGGACGTTGTATCAGGGTATGTGAGGAGGTGGTCACCGCTACCTCAATAGACTTTATCGGCCGCGGCAGGTATACCCATGTGGGGCCGGCAATGGACCGCGACTTCAACTTCTCAAGCTGCATCCACTGCGGACAGTGTGTACTGGTTTGCCCCACCGGAGCCCTGCATGAAAAGCATTACCTCTCCGAGGTGCAGGAGCAACTCAGCCACAGCGACGTGACACGCGTAATACAGTACTCCCCGCTGGTACCGTATGCCCTGGCTGAGGAACTGGGGATAAAGTACAACCGCGACTTCGACAGGCTTCTGAATGCAGCCCTCAGAAAGACCGGATTTGACAGGGTCTTTCTTTCAGGTACCGGGACAGACATCCTGATCACCGAACTGACTGATGCAATCATCAGCTCAAAAGGCAATCCTGAAAGGAAACCCCTGATTGTGTCAGCATGCCCTGCCTGGGTAAAATACTGTGAGCAGTTTATACCTGAGGTTCTTGGGATGATGTCGACCCTGAAGACCCCGCAGCAGATATCAGGCTCAATCATCAAATCGGTTGTACCTGTGGGTGAAGAGAAGCCAAGGGTTTATACGGTATCGGTAACACCCTGTACAGCAATGAAGTTCGAGGCACGCCGTGACAGCATGACCCGGAAGGGGATCAGTGATATTGATACCGTGCTGACGGTAAGGGAGCTTGCAAGACTGATAGTGCTGTACGGCATTGATATTACCAATATTGATCCTGAACCGGCTGATGAGCCTATGGCACTGCGCAGCTCGGCATCGCTGCTTGCCGAATCTGCCGGAGGCATAACCGAATCTGTACTCCGTTCGCTGGCCGCCCGGAAGGGAGAGAAGGAGGCTGACAGGCCGGCAGTAAAGAAACTAAGGAACACAGGCACCTTCAGGGAGACAATGGTCACCATAGGAGGTGAGAGCTATACTGTTGCAGTGGTTGACGGCCTTAAGGGACTGACGAAGCTGAGGCAGCTGATCGACGGAGGGGCAAAGTATGATATGGTTGAGGTGATGGCCTGCCCCGGAGGATGTGTCAATGGCGGAGGAATGTTGCCTGCAGGGTCTAGGGATGCAGTGAGACAGAGGACGAAATTCATCTGGCAGACAGATGACCAGGAGGCTGTGCGCGGACCGGAGCAGTCGGCCTCGGTGGCAGACCTTTACGGAAGGGTATTTGCACAGTGCTCTGAACTGGCAGACAAAAACCTGTTTCATACCCATTTCGGCAAACGTGATGTATTGCTTTAACCTTATTTGACTATGCTTGTATACACGATAAAGGAACTCTGCCGGACTTGCTACACATGCGTGAGGGAGTGCCCTGCCCGTGCCATCCGGATTGTAGGGGGACAGGCTGAGGTGATAACCGAGAGATGCATTGCGTGCGGCAACTGCACCAAAGTGTGCAGCCAGGGGGCAAAGGTATTTGTCAATACCGTTGACCTGGCCAGGAAACTGCTTGCCAGGCCCGGCAAAAAGGCAGCCCTGGTGGCCCCGAGCTTCCCCGCGGAGTTTCATGATGTTACTGACCATAAAAGCGTGGTAGGAATGATAAGAGCCCTCGGGTTTGACTATGTTGCCGAGGTCTCCTTCGGCGCTGACCTGGTGGCACACCGTTACCGCAACCTCATAAGTGAAGCCGGAACAAAAAACTATATCTCTTCTGACTGTCCGGCTATTGTCTCCTTCATCAGGTTCTACCATCCGGGTCTGACCCCTGAGCTTATCCCGGTAGTGTCACCCATGGTGGCAATGACCAGGGTTATGAGGAAAAAGTACGGTGAGAACCTTTCTGTGGTATTCATCGGACCATGCGTGGCAAAAAAGGCAGAAACCGCAGAGGTTGACGCGGCACTGACATTCATTGAACTTCGTGAGATGCTTGAGGGATCAGGCATTACGCCGGAAACGGCTAAACCCTCGGAGTTTGATCCTCCGCTCGGCGGAAGGGGCGCCATCTTTCCGGTTACCAGGGGCCTTCTTCAGACTGCCGGCGTAAATGATGATGCCATAACCGGAAACATCATTGCTGCGGAGGGAAGAATCGACTTCCAGGAGGCCATCAAGGAGTATGAACAGGGTATGATAGGAGGCCAGCACCTCGAGTTGCTGTGTTGTGAGGGTTGCATCATGGGACCCGGAATGAGCAAGGGAGGCAAGCAGTATAACCGCAGGGCCCTGGTGAGCTCATATGCCCAGAACAAGATGGCAACCCTTGACATGGAGGAGTGGAGGAACAACCTTGAGATGTATGACAGGCTTGACCTGACGGTACGCTTCCGCGAAGAGGACAAGCGCCAGATGATGGCAGCAGACGCTGAAGTGCAGAAGGTGCTCGCATCAATGGGCAAGCTGACCGACAAGGATCATCTCAACTGCGGGGCATGCGGATATGACACCTGCTATGACCATGCCATTGCCATCATCAAGGGACTGGCTGAAGAGGAGATGTGCCTGCCGTATACCATAGAAAAGCTCCACAGGTCAGTACAGGACCTGGCTCTCTCAAACGCCAAGCTGACAACCATGCAGAATGCCCTGAAACAGTCGGAGAAGCTTGCCCACATGGGACAGCTTTCTGCGGGTATAGCCCATGAGCTCAACAACCCCCTCGGTGTGGTGATAATGTACAGCAATATCCTGCTTGACGAATGCAAGGCTGAAGACCCTGTGCGTGAAGACCTGCAACTGATAGTTGAACAGGCAGCCAGGTGCAAGAAGATAGTTGCCGGATTGCTTAACTTCGCCCGCAAGAACCAGGTGAACCACCAGTTCATTGACATAAGGAAACTGACTGAAAACAGCGTGGCCGGGGTAGTATTCCCGGAAAATGTCACGGCAGTCATCGAAGACCGTACTACCAGTCCGGATGCTTCAATAGACTCGGAACAGATGACCCAGGTACTTACAAACCTGTTCAGAAATGCCATTGATGCAATGCCTGAGGGAGGCACCCTCAAAATTACACTTGAGGATACCCCCGGTGATGTTATTTTCATTGTATCTGATACCGGCAGCGGAATCAGGGATGAGGATAAACCGAAGATTTTCGAGCCGTTCTTCACCACCAAGGCTATTGGCAAGGGAACCGGACTGGGGCTTGCCACAACCTACGGAATAGTAAAGATGCACAAGGGACAGATAACCGTGGAAACCAACAGTGACACATCAATAGGGCCGACAGGTACCACTTTCAGGATCATCCTCCCCCGGAGGCCTGAATAAACTGTCAGATTAGGAAACAATAAAAACCAAACCGGAAATGAGTAAAATATTTACAGTCCTGCTAGCAGATGATGACCCCGATTACCTCTTTCAGGTGGCATTCTACCTGCGCAGGGCAGGTTTCGAGGTGATGGCTGTGGAAAGTCAGGCTGAGGCAGAGCAGGTGATAGCAAAAACGAAACCTGACATAGCCGTGTTTGATCTTATGATGGAGAGTGATGACAGCGGGTTCATACTGTGTTACAAGCTGAAGAGGAAGTATCCGGAGGTTCCGGTGATACTTGCCACTGCAGTATCACGCGAGACAGGAATCACCTTCGGGCTCAGCGGAGGTCAGGACCGTGAATGGATCCGGGCCGACCTCTATCTCGAAAAAGGGGTAAGACCGGAACAGCTTGAACAGGAAATCAGGAAACTTCTTAAAATCTGATCATGGCGCAGCTTAAGATACTTGTAGTTGATGACGAACCTGGCATAAGATCAGGCGTGACCAGGATCCTGGGTAATTTTCATGTTACTTATCCATTTATGGATGAGGATTATACGTTTAATATCCTCGAAGCAGCAACGGGAGAGGAAGGGATTGAGATAATAGACCG
>SBFZ01000366.1 GCA_006227095.1 Bacteroidota bacterium
TTAAGGCATGAAATTCATTCAGACCATAAAGAACATTTTCAAGATCGAGGATCTCAGGGCCAGAATCTTTTACACTCTTGCCATCGTAGCACTCTACCGCCTGGGTAAGTATATCACCCTGCCGGGCATTGACCCCTCGATGCTTGAGAACCTGCGCAGCCAGACCTCATCAGGTATCATGGGACTGCTTGACATGTTCTCGGGAGGCGCCTTTTCACAGGCATCAATCTTTGCTCTCGGTATCATGCCCTACATCTCGGCTTCAATCGTTATACAGCTTCTGGGAATCGTATTCCCATACTTCCAGAAACTGCAGAAGGAGGGTGAGAGCGGCCGCCGCAAGATGAACCAGTATACAAGGTACCTTACAGTTGGTATTCTCATCCTTCAGGCTCCGACATACCTGGCCAACCTGCATGCCATCCTGCCCGAAGCGGCGTTTGTGACACAGGGTTGGTTCTTCAAGTTCTCCTCGGTGGTCATCCTGACGGCCGGGACGATCTTCGTGATGTGGCTCGGCGAGAAGATAACCGACAAGGGAATCGGAAACGGTATCTCACTCATAATCATGGTGGGTATTCTTGCCCGCTTCCCGCACTCATTCGTGTTTGAGGCCGGATCGCGTATCAACGGTTCAGGCGGCCTTGTGGCTCTCCTGATCGAGCTGGTGTTCCTGTTTGCAGTGATACTGGGTTCAGTACTGCTTGTACAGGGTACCCGCCGCATACCGGTACAGTATGCAAGGCGTATCGTGGGCAACAAACAGTATGGCGGTGTAAGACAGTATATACCCCTCAAGGTCAATGCAGCCGGCGTTATGCCTATCATTTTCGCCCAGGCGATAATGATGCTGCCGGTGATATTCGCAGGTTTCAGGGAATCAGGATCAGGGTTCGTGGTTGCATTTACAAACATGTACGGATTCTGGTACAACATGGTGACTGCCATCCTCATCATCCTCTTCACCTACTTCTATACCGCGGTTACAATCAACCCGGTACAGATGGCTGAAGACATGAAGAAGAACGGCGGTTTCATCCCCGGCATCAAACCGGGACGGAAAACGGTTGAGTTCCTTGATACCATCATGTCACGCATCACCCTTCCGGGTTCAATTTTCCTCGCAATAATAGCCATCTTGCCTTCTTTCGCCGTCAACTTCGGCGTCAGCGGTGAGTTCGCACAGTTCTTCGGCGGCACCTCCCTCCTTATCCTGGTGGGTGTTGTGCTCGACACTCTGCAGCAGATAGAAAGCCATCTGCTTATGCGCCACTATGACGGTCTCATGAAGTCAGGCCGCGTCAAGGGCAGGACCGGAGCCGTGTCGGCTATTTAATGCGAGTACGTTCTTTGATGATCTATATTAAGACGGATGCAGAAGTAGAGTTACTGAGGGAAGCCAACCAGCTGGTCTCAAAGACTCTTGCGGAAGTAGCCGGGCATATCAGGCCGGGGGTCACAACCCTCCAGCTTGACGCGATAGCCGAAAAGTTTATCCGTGATCACGGTGCACTTCCGGCCTTCAAGGGCTATGCCGGCTTTCCGAACACACTCTGCACATCTGTCAATGACGAGGTGGTACATGGTATACCGTCAGCATATCAGCTTCGCGAGGGTGATATAATATCAGTCGACTGCGGGGTGATACTGAACGGTTACTACGGTGACAGTGCCTTTACCTTCCCGGTGGGAGAGGTGAAGCCTGAGATTATGCGCCTGCTCGAATATACCAGGGCATCGCTTGAAGAGGGTGTCATGCAGGCTGTGGCCGGTAACCGCGTGGGAGACATATCCCATGCAGTTCAGACCAGGGCAGAGGGGGGAGGTTATTCGGTGGTGCGTACACTGGTTGGCCACGGTATCGGGAGACACCTTCACGAGGGTCCCGAAGTACCCAATTTCGGAAAACGCGGCTCTGGCACGAGACTTGAAAGGAACCTGGTCATCTGCATTGAACCGATGATCAACCTGGGTACCAAAAACACACGCACTGACAGTGACGGGTGGACAGTCAGGACAGGTGACGGCAAACCGTCAGCACATTTTGAATATGCTGTTGCGGTCAGGGACGGGAAACCGGATCTGCTCTCAACATTTGAATATATAGAGAAAGTATTAACTAAGAGGTAAGCATATGGCCAAACAACCATCAATAGAGATTGACGGAACGATCATCGAGGCGTTGTCAAACGCGATGTTCAGGGTCAGGCTCGAAAACGGGCATATCATCACCGCGCACATCTCCGGAAAGATGAGGATGCACTATATCAAAATCCTCCCCGGTGACAAGGTGAAGGTTGAAATGTCACCCTATGACCTTACCAAAGGAAGAATAACGTTCAGGTTTAAATAGAAAACAAGACTGCGATGAAAGTAAGAGCATCAGTGAAAAAGCGCTCGGCTGACTGTAAGATAGTCAGGCGTAACGGGCGGCTGTACGTGATAAATAAGAAAAATCCCAAGTTCAAGCAGAGGCAGGGATAAATTTGATTAACTTTGCACTTCAAATTAAAAGAGGTATATGGCACGTATTAATGGGGTAGACCTACCAAGGAACAAGCAGGGCGAAGTGGCTCTCACCTATATCTATGGCGTCGGACGGAGCACCGCACAGAAAGTGCTTGACAGGGCCGGCGTTGACCGTCACATGAAGGTCGAGGAATGGAATGACGATAACATCAATGCTATCCGTCAGATCCTCGCTGAGAACTACAAGCTCGAGGGTGAACTTCGTTCCGAAACGCAGCTTAACATAAAGCGACTGATGGATATCGGTTGTTATCGCGGCATTCGTCACCGCATCGGGCTGCCGGTAAGGGGTCAGAGCACCAAGAACAATGCCCGCACCCGCAAAGGTCGCAAGAAGACCGTGGCAAACAAGAAAAAAGCTACTAAATAAGTAATATATGGCAAAGAAGACTGGGACATTAAAGAAGAAGGTCGTAAAGGTTGAACCCGTGGGACAGGCTCACGTACATTCGTCATTTAACAACATCATCATAAGCCTTACAAACAGCAGCGGCCAGGTTATTTCCTGGGCATCTGCCGGCAAGATGGGATTCAAGGGTTCGAAGAAGAACACCCCCTATGCAGCACAGATGGCAGCCGAAGAATGCACCAAGGTTGCATTTGAACTCGGCCTCCGCAAGGTCAAGGTATACGTCAAGGGACCCGGATCAGGCCGTGAATCAGCTATCCGTGCCATATCCAACAGCGGCGTGGAAGTGACCGAAATCGTTGACGTTACCCCGATGCCTCACAACGGATGCCGCCCTCCTTCACGCAGAAGGGTTTAACCGGCTTATATTAATATCATACGAAACGATAAACATATCATTCAATGGCAAGATATACAGGACCCAGATCAAAAATCGCCAGGAAATTCGGAGAGCCTATTTACGGCCCTGACAAATACCTCGACAGGAAGAATTTTCCTCCCGGCCAGCATGGTCTGAGCAAAAAGAGAAAAAAGACATCGGAATACGGTGTGCAGCTCCGCGAGAAGCAGAAGGTAAAATATACCTACGGCCTTCTTGAGCGCCAGTTCCGGAACACCTTCGAGAAGGCATCAGCCGCTTCCGGTGTGACCGGCCTTATGCTGCTTCAGCTGCTGGAGTCACGCCTTGACAATGTGGTATACCGCCTTGGCGTTGCCCCGACAAGGGCAGCAGCACGCCAGCTGGTTACCCACCGCCATATCACCGTCAACGGCAATGTCGTCAATATCCCCTCATTCACTCTCAGACCGGGAGATATTATCGGTGTACGTGAAAAATCCCAAACACTTGAAGTGATAACTAATTCAGTAGAGGGACGTGTCAATAAATACTCATGGCTCGAATGGGACAGAGAGAAAATGCGTGGTAAGTTTATTAGCTAC
>SBFZ01000367.1 GCA_006227095.1 Bacteroidota bacterium
CTTCTATTTTTTTTATAAAAATTTCTCATTTCATCTGTTCTTCATGATTGATTGTATAATTTTGCTGTGTATCAGTTCAATAAGTTGAAGCTCAAATGAATTGCAGAAAAAAACAGGATTATAAGGCATAGCAAAGGGGGATAATCATGAAAGTTATAAAAAATATTTTTACACTTCTTACGGTGATGGCACTGACTTCCGGTGTCATAGCCGCACAGGAGGTAAATGTAAGGAAAGATACTGCAACCGTTAAACAGCAGACGGAGCAGCAGACCCGTGAGCAGACGCGTACGCAGGAGCAGACCGGGCAGCAGAATCAGGAAGGCCAGGGAGATAAGACCCAGGCGCAGAATCAGTCAGGCAACAGCTCTCAGTCGGGCAACCAGTCAACAGCGGCAAACAGCAGCAATACGGCCTCAAAAGCCCAGGGCGCCAATGCAGGCGGAGTAAAGAAGATACAGGGTGCAAGGCCTGACTGGAGCAAGGCCCGCGGAGCACGTCCGGCATCTGTTGAAAGACCTTCCGGGTCAAGAATACCCAAGGGAGCCGGCAAACCGGGCGGGGCAAAAGGTCCGGGCAGAAGATAGAATAAATGTTTGATGAGCGTTATGATTCAGAATCGTCTATCTTCAGTTGTGCTTGCAATTGCAATCCTGGGTCAGTCCCTTGTTACAGGCCTGAAAGCACAGGACAATACAGTTACCGGGACAGCTTCTGATACCTCAGCAAGCCCGGCAAAAAGCAGCATTCATTCATTTTATGGAGGTACCGGATACGGCAACAACCTGCTTTATCTTGGTACTACCATGTCACAGGACAATGGTTTCGGGTACGCATCAGTCTCATATGGACTGGCCGACAAGCTGTACCTCTCAGCAACCGGGTACACTGTAGGCAACTTCTCACCATTCATGGCGTTCTACAGCCTGGGGGCCAGCTTCAGTCATACCCTGAATTCATGGTTCGACATCAGCACCAGTCTTTCACGCTATAATGTTGCTTCTTCACTGAGAGACACCCTCTTCAGCAACTTCACATATGCAGATGCAACACTGGGATTCGACTGGAGGATTTTATACTCAAAGATATCAGCCGGAGGCCTCTTTGCCGGAGGAGGGCAGTTTTACCTTCAGACAAGGCATTCAAGATATTTTGAGACTCCGTCTTTTGCCCGTGAAAAGGCTTTCTTCTCCTTTGACCCTTACATTAATCTGCTCTGGGGTACCATGGTCACTGCCGAAACAGCCGGTGGTGTTACGGAGACAACAGTATCACCCGGATACAGGCCCTGGAGGAACAGCCAGAACAGTACAACAAGATATACTGAATCATTCGGACTGACAGAGATTGACTTCGGGGTACCGGTTGCATTCAGCTATGACTTCTTTACCTTCGAGGTGGAGCCGGGCTACGTTTTTCCGCTTTATTCAACGGAAGGGACATCCGGCACCAAAGGGTTTCTTTTACTCGCAACTCTTTTCTTCAGGATTTTTTAACTTTGAATTATGAACGTCCTTATCGTCGAAGACGAAAAGAACCTGGCCGGGGAGATTGCCCTTTTCCTCAAGAAGGAGAATTTCCTGTGTGAAATGGCACATACCGGCAGGGAAGCATCAGAGAAGATTGCTGTCAATCTCTATGACTTCGTGCTGCTTGACCTCGGCCTTCCTGACTATAACGGCCTTGACCTCATCAGGGAGGCAAAGGAAATCAATTCAGATGTCTCTTTCATAATAATCACCGCCCGCGGCGCAGTCGAGGACAGGATTAAAGGACTTGACCTTGGGGCAGACGACTACCTCCCCAAGCCCTTTGCCCTGGCAGAACTGCATGCCCGCATCATGGCCGTGGCCCGCAGAAAGTTCCGTATACAGTCACCTGACATAGGCCTCGGTGAATTCATAATGAATACCTCAGCAAGAAAACTGATGCACGGGGAAAATGAGGTGGAGATAACCAAAAAGGAATTCGACCTGCTTTATTACCTGGTGATTAACAGGAATAAGGTCCTGGCCCGCCACCAGCTCTATGAACATATCTGGGGAAACACCCTGGATGACCAGTACGACAGCAACTTCATTGACGTTCATATCAAAAATATCCGCAAGAAGCTCAATAATCATGCTCCCACACCATGGCTCGAAACAGTCAGGGGTGTAGGTTACAGGATAACCGCTGACAGTTAATCTTTCCGAAGGGCATGATGAAACTCCAGACAAAACTTGCACTCTTCAACCTGCTTTCCAAACTGGTTTTCTCGGCACTTTTCATCGGATTCCTCCCGCTAATCATTGAACGGATAAACACCAGGCAGACTGACAATGAGCTTATCAAGAAACGGGAAGAGGTTATCAGCCTGATTTCGGAGGTTGGCATTGAACCGTTCATAGTCTCTGACAGTGCAAGTGGTTTCGGAAGCTACAATATCCTGAAGGAGGAATATATCAGCCTCGAAAGGGCACCATCGGATGAAGAGTGGAACTTCATTGAGGTATCAAAGAGAATCATCGATGATGAGACAATTGATTACAGGGTGCTCCACTACTCGCTAAAGATTGACGGAGAATCATACCTCCTTGAAATCGGGATGAGCCTGGCAAGCATTACCTATGCCGCAAGAAATATCCGGAACATAATCCTGGTCTTTCTTGGCCTGTTCATCATGGTGACTCTTTTCTCAGACCTGACCTATACCATACGGATACTTCGTCCGCTAAGGATCATTACCGGAAGACTGGGGACTACTTCATCGCCTTCCTTTGACCATGCTGAGCCGCTGGTTACAACCACCGAGGATTTTGTTCAGCTTGACCGTACGCTGAGGGAGATGATGAAAAAGATAGGGGAACTGTTCAGGAAGGAGAAGGAAATCACAGTGAATATCTCCCATGAGCTGATGACTCCGGTCTCGGTGTTGCGCAGCAAACTTGAGAACATGCTTATGCGCGATAATCTTGACCCGGTTGTTGAAGCAGGACTGGAGGAGTCACTCCGCACCCTGCACAGGCTTAAGGCACTGGTTAACTCAATGCTTATGATAGCCCGCATTGAAAGCAGCCAGTATCTTAAGGAGGACACCGTTGATCTCAGTGAACTGGCAGAAGAAGTTACATCCGAGCTGGCCCCGCTTGCCGAAGACGGAGGGGTGGCCCTTATCCTGAAATGTGAGCAGCACTATACAGTGGCCAACGTCAACAGGTCACTGCTCTTTTCGATGATTTACAATGTTGTAAACAACGCAGTAAAACACACCCCGTCAGGAGGAAGAATCGAGCTTTCCGGCAGGGAGAGAGACGGCCGGTTCGAATTGTCGGTATCAGACACCGGAAAAGGAATGTCTCCGGACCAGCTTGACAGGCTGTTCACCCGGTTCAGCAACCGGCCTGACCCTGCAGGAAACTCAACCGGAATAGGTCTTGCCATTACCAAATCAATAGCCGATTTCCATAATATTGCCGTAAGAGTCCTCTCAGAACCCGGAAAAGGAACACAGTTTTTTTTCTTTTTCCCCGAAAATTCATTATAGCTTCATTTTCACGGGTTTATTTTTGATCTGTTATCTGATAATAAACTTAAAACAGAACAAAAATGAAAAAGGAAATTATTCTCGGCGCAATAGCACTTCTGATAAGTGTTGGCGTCACAGCCCAGACAACAGAGCCGGTTCAGGAACAGACAAAAAACAAAAAGCAGTTCAGGATCGAAGCAAAAGAACAGGTTAAAGTACAGGAGCAGGTTCAGAGCGGAGACCAGGTCATGACACAGGCTCAGACCAGGACCAGGAATCAGCAGAAGGAACAGGTTCAGACACAGACCCAGAGTGGTGATCCGATCATGACCCAGACCCAGACCCGCACCCAGAATCACGGTGC
>SBFZ01000279.1 GCA_006227095.1 Bacteroidota bacterium
GGTGGATTACGGTAGGTTTTTGCCCTCTTGTCAAAGACCGGCTGAAGGTTTACCGCAAGGTGTTCAGCCAGTGCCTCCTCGGCATAGGTCTGCATCTTTGAGTTGATTGTAGTATAGATCCTGAGCCCGTCACGGTACAGGTTGTATGGTGTGCCGTCAGGTTTCGTGTTCTTGACGCACCAGCCGTAGAGCGGATCATTATTCCACCGCCACAGGGCATCCTGGTACTGGTCATCAGAGTAATACCAGTTCCGCTGAGGCTCCTTGCTGTTCATGGTTGACCTGATATACTCCCTGAAATAGGTTGCAGGGCCAGTGTTGTGGCTGTCTTCGCGGAGGTCGATGCCAAGGGGAAGCAACTTTACCGAATCGGCAACATCACGGGTTATGTAGCCGTACCTCTCCATCTGGGAGATGACCACGTTGCGCCTCCTGAGGGCACTCTCCTCATTGCGCAGCGGATTATATGCCACTGAGTTTTTCAGCATTCCGACCAGCAATGCCGACTGCTCGATGTTCAGGGAGTCAGGCGTAGTGTTGAAGTAAACGCGTGAAGCGGAGCTGATGCCGACAGCATTGTATATAAAGTCGAAGACATTCAGATACATCGTGATTATCTCCTCCTTGGTGTAGCTTCGCTCAAGCTTGACTGCTGTCTGCCACTCCTTGAACTTTGCAATGGCAAGCCTGGCATTTCGTACAATGGCGTTGTCATTGGAGAGATCCCTCGGAAGGAACAGGTTCTTTGCAAGCTGTTGCGTGATGGTGCTTCCTCCTCCGGTGTTCTTGCCAAGGATGATCGACTTTACCAGTACCCTGCCAAAAGACCTGAAGTCAATGCCTGAATGCCTGTAAAACCTTATGTCCTCTGTGGCAATGAGGGCATCAATCACATATGGAGAGATCCCGTCATAATCAGTCCATGTACGGTTCTGAATGTAGAACTTGCCCAGCACTACATTGTCCTCCGAATATACCTCTGCGGCAAGACTGTTATTGGGGTTCTCGAGCTCCTCGAAGGAGGGGATCGGCCCCAGCCTGTTTGCAGATATCAGGATGAACAGTGTCAGCAGTAAAACTGCCGGCAGAGATATTATCACCCAGAACCAGATTATGTTTTTCCGGAATTTCTTGTCCCTCATGATACCCTCATTATAAGGCCGCTAATTTAATGATTAATACAGAAATTTTCTCAATTATTTTGAAGTTGGCTCCCTTATTCATTTACTTTGCCCTGTTTTTAAAAAATCTCGGATGACTGATAATCTGGTTATAGTTGAATCACCTGCAAAGGCTAAAACAATAGAAAAATTCCTGGGAAAGGATTACACCGTGGTGTCCAGTTTCGGGCATATTCGTGACCTGGTGAGGAATAACCTCGGTGTGGAGGTTGAAAAGGGGTTTGCCCCGGTATATGAGGTTCCTGAAGACAAGAAAAAGGTTGTAAACGAGCTTCGCAAGCTGGCCGGGCAGGCAAAGACAGTATGGATTGCCTCCGATGAAGACCGTGAGGGGGAGGCCATTGCATGGCACCTGATAGCCGTTCTGGGACTTGACCCTGAAACCACCCGCAGGATAGTTTTTCATGAAATAACGAAGGATGCGATCACACGGGCAGTGGAATCGCCACGCCAGGTTGACATGAATCTTGTGAATGCCCAGCAGGCAAGAAGGATCCTCGACAGGCTCGTCGGTTTTGAGCTTTCACCCGTCCTCTGGAAGAAGGTTCAGCCCTCTCTCTCAGCAGGCAGGGTTCAGTCTGTCGCCGTCAGGCTCCTCGTTGACCGTGAGCGAGAGATAATAGGGTTCGTGGCTGACTCAGCCTTCAGGGTTACCGGTCTTTTCAACGGCAAGAACAATGACGGTACGGATGTAACACTCAAGGCAGAATGTCCTAAAAAGTTCGGCACTGAGGCCGAAGCCAGGCATTTCCTCGAGAAGTGTGACGGTTCAGCCTTCACCGTTGAGAATATAGTTGTAAAGCCAGGCACCCGTTCACCGGCTCCTCCTTTCACCACCTCCACGCTGCAGCAGGAGGCCTACCGCAAGCTTGGCTTCTCGGTGGCACAGACAATGTCAGTGGCACAGAAGCTCTACGAAGCCGGTAAGATCACCTACATGAGAACCGACTCCACCAACCTCTCAACACTGGCGCTGAATACCGCCCGTGAGGTGATAACAAATGAATACGGACAGGAATACTCGCGCACACGCCAGTTCAAGACCCATTCACGAGGAGCCCAGGAAGCCCATGAAGCAATAAGGCCAACCTATTTTGACAGGAAGGAGACCACCGGCAGCAACAACGAAAAGAAACTGTATGAACTGATCTGGCGCAGGGCGATAGCTTCGCAGATGTCTGATGCGAAGGTTGAAAAGACAACAATTACCATAGGCATGTCTTCATCAGCATCCACCTTTACCGCCACCGGAGAGGTAGTGCTGTTTGACGGGTTCCTGAAGGTTTATACCGAATCCTATGACACCAGTGCCACCGAGGATGAAAAGACAATACTGCCTCGTGTTGACAGGGGGATGGGCCTTACGGCTGAGACCATCACCGCACTGCAGCGCTTCACCTCGCCTCCGCCGCGGTACACCGAGGCCAGCCTCGTGAAGAAGCTGGAGGAACTGGGAATTGGAAGACCGTCAACATATGCTCCCATCATCTCTACAATACAGTCACGAGGATATGTGGCACGTGAAGACAGGCCGGGTGAAAAGAGAACCGTTGCACAGCTCGTCCTGTCAAGGGGAAAGATCACCCGGACTGAAAAAACCGAGCTTGCCGGCAAGGAGAAGTCAAAACTCTTCCCGAAGGATATCGGCATGATTGTAAATGACTTTCTGATAGCAAACTTCCCTGATATTCTTGACTACAACTTCACTGCGGGAGTAGAGAAGGAGTTTGACGAGATAGCCTCCGGCGAGATGAAGTGGGACAAGATGATCAGCACCTTCTACGGTCCGTTCCGCAAGACGGTTGATGATTCACTCTCAACCCGGAACCGGATGACAGGAGCCAGGCTTCTGGGCAATGATCCTGCAACCGGATTGCCGGTGACAGTGAAGATGAGCCGCTTCGGCCCGGTGGTGCAGCTCGGTGAGGCCTCCCCGGACCAGAAACCCCGGTTTGCCAACCTGCGCCGTGACCAGCTGCTCGAAACAATTACCCTGGAGGAAGCAATGGCGCTCTTCGCCCTGCCGCGGACCATAGGCACCTTCGAAGGAGAGGAAATGACCGTGGGGGTAGGTAAGTTCGGACCTTATGTCAGGCATGCCGGCAAGTTCTATTCACTCAAACGCGGAGTTGATGATCCGTACACCATTACCGAAGAGAGAGCCGCCGAGCTGATTAGGGAGAAGAGGGAAGGAGAAAAACAGAAGGTGATAAGCGAATTCGGTGACATAATGGTACTCAATGGCAGGTACGGTCCCTATATCATGCATGACAAAACCAATTACCGTATCCCTAAGGGTACCGATCCGCAGAAGCTTACCCGTGAAGAGTGCCTGGCAATAATTGAGAAGGGGGGTAAGGCCAAAACCACCAGGGGTAAAAAGAAGAAGTGACCTTATATTATATGATTGACCTGAACAACTATATTGACCCCGTATGCCTTGACAAGCCCGAGGTGGAGCCCCTAAAGGGTTCTGCGGCCTTCCCTCACAATGTGGCTGTCAACACGGGCAACGAACCGCTGGGTGACCTTGACGGATTTGCCGTTGCCATCCTGGGTGTCCCTGATGACCGTTCATCATACAATACGGGGGCATCACATGCCCCTGACGCCATAAGAAAGAGTCTCTACTCCTTCTCGCGGTTGCCAGGCAGGCTGAAGATCACCGACCTGGGCAATTTCAGGCCGGG
>SBFZ01000135.1 GCA_006227095.1 Bacteroidota bacterium
CATGCAATAGTTCTGAGGTTTTTTTTTCGTTTTTTTGTATTAATTTTTTTGAAATCAAAGGATAATGGATAACCGGGACCTGAAACTGGAGCTGAAGGCAATCGACACAAGCTCCCTTGTGGATAAGGTTGAGATGCGCCTCATAGAAGTGTTTCTCTACAAGGAACTCAAACCTGGCGATGCAATCCCGAAGGAGACAGAGCTGGCCCAGCTGATGGGTGTCAGCCGCACAGTCATCAGGGAATCGCTCAACAGGCTCAAGACAATGGGACTGGTTGAGTCAAAAAAGCACAGGGGAACCATAATAAAAAGTCCTGACCTGTCGGCAATACTCGAAAAATCACTTATCCCCAGAATCCTTGACAATAAAACCCTTATGGACGTCTTCGAGATCCGCCTCGCACTTGAAGTGGGAATGGCCGATTTCATCTTTGCCCGCAAAACAAAGGAGGATATTGAGGAGCTTGAGGAAATCGTTGATATTGAACCTGATCATTCAGACGATATCCTGTTTGACGTGGAACACGAGATGAAGTTTCATGGCAAGCTTTATTCCATGACCGGCAACGAAACCCTGAATGATTTTCAGAATCTCATTCTGCCGGCCTTTCAGCATGTTTATGATATCGGGTTGCTGAAAATAAAGGCAAAACGGAAGAAACACCAGTCGCACAAGGACCTGGTTGCTCTCCTTAAAAAAGGGACTCCCGACGAGTTCCGGGAAGGGATGCGCAGGCACCTTGAAAACCATTTCGTAAGGATCCTTGGCGCAACTGACGGTCAGGGAAACAAAAGGTAGAACAGGTCTATCGCTGCAAAGAATACCAGTTGCACCACAAAAAGCGGCAGCGCCCTGTCATTTGGTTCCTCTTCACCCCATACCCTTGTCATGGTATGGAAAACCGCTGACAGAAAAAACCATGCGAGATAATTCTGCAGCGGAATCACTCCGCACTCCCATGACCACATATCAAGCCTGACAGCTGCCGGCTCAAGTATAAGATCATACAAAACCATCAGCAGCGATCCGGTGATAATTATGAACAGCGACTTCGTGAATCGTGCCACCAATGCAACGGCATTAAACGGCAGCCTGTCCCATAACCGGCGGCTGATCACATTGGTACAGTAAATAAGAAGAAACCAGTTGAGTCCTATTATTAAAGGTGTATTCAGCAGAGCCGGACCAAGTGTCCGTCCATATGCATATGTACCGAATATTTTACCGGTGTTAACCCCGGCTGCCTCAATAAAAAATGAGGCTACCGCAATGAAGAGACCGGTTATGATCACCCTCCTGGCAGGCCATCTTCCCCAGAACAGGAATAGCGTGGCAAAGATCAGGTTCAAAGGGGTAATGGACCTGAAAAGATCACGACTGAAGGGAAGAAGCATACCTGCCAGCCCCACCCCGTATACCCACAGAAGGATTTCAACAGGTTTTGGTATCCGGGCTTTCATATTCATTCTTATCTCACTTTCATGATTTGTCTGAAGGAACTCAGCAAATATCACCCTGCAGGGGGGATCATGTCACAAGCAATCTTCGCCGATGCCAGGCAAAGGGGGATTCCGCCGCCCGGGTGTACCGAGCCTCCCACAAACCAGAGGTTTTCATATTTTTTCCTGACATTCGGATGACGCCTGAATGCTGAAAAAGGGCTGTTGGAACTGCTGCCATACAGTGCTCCGCGGTTGGAGGCGGTAAGTTTCTCAATCAGGGGCGGGTCAAGGACACTTTCTGCTGCAATGAATTCCCTTAATTCACAGCCAAGCCTGCTGCTGAGTTTATTGATTATACTCTCCCTCGCTGACGCTTTAACCTGCTCCCAATCCTGTCCGCTGTCATACGGCACGTTTATCATCACAAACCAGTTATCCTTACCTGCAGGGGCATCACCTGGCACCACCCGTGATGATACGAAAACGTAAACTGTGGGGTCACCGGCCACCTTGCCCCTTCGGAGCGCCCTGAACTCGCCCGGATAATCTGATGAAAAAAAGATGTTATGAAGGTCGAGTTCCTCAAACCGTCTCTTCATTGACCAGTAAAAGATCAGTGCAGATGTGCTTCTCTCCTGCTTTTCCTGTCTGCGGGCTGGTTTTTCCTCCTTCAGAAGTTTCCTGTAAAAGGAGATTACGTCAACGTCAGAGATCACCACACTTGCCGGGATGAAACCATCATCGGTTTCAATGCCGGTTATGCGGCTACCATCTCTCACCACGGAACGCACCTCAGAACCATTGTGCAGTGAGACACTGCACCTGACTGCAAGCTTTTCCAGGGCCTTGATGATATCACGCATCCCCCCTTCAGGGAAGAAAGCACCCATATTATGTTCCAGGTGTGCGATAACATTCAGCGTTCCGGGGGCCCGGTACGGGCTTGAGCCGTTGTAGGTGGCATAGCGGTCAAACAGCTGAACCAGTTTCGGACTTTTAAACCGGCTGCTGATTACGCCGTGCATGGTTGAGAAGGCGTTCAGTTTCCTGAAGTTGCGGGCAACGTTGAGCGACTCCGGTTTACGGAAATTATCAAACTGATAGAATGGTGAGAAGATAAAGATCCCCGATGTGAGTTCATAAAGTTCTGCACATTCATCAAGGAAACCCAGAACCTTCTCACGAGACTCTCCCGTGACCCTCTCCGCCTCTTCGGCAAACCTGTTCCTGTCAGTCCATGCATTGAGGAGGGCACCATCATCCCAGAAATAACGGCATGACGATGCGAGCGGGACATAATTGAAATGCTCACGCGGATTTTCCCCGGCAAGGGTAAATAATTCATCAACCAGCACGGGCAGGGTAAAAAGTGACGGACCTGTGTCAAAACGGCATCCGTCAAGGCGGAGTTCTCCTATCTTACCTCCGATCTCACTGTTTTTCTCATAGAGATGGGTTTCATACCCCTTCAGTGAGAGCCTGATTGCGGCGGCAAGACCACCGATTCCCGAACCAATTATTATTGCTTTCTCTTTCATTCACATTGTACCATTCAGATCAGTCCCAGAAGGTCATCCAGAGTCACCCTGAACAGGATGAGCAATTTTCTCCCGTTGGATATCCGAAACCGTCTGCCTGTTACTTCATCCGGCCGGGTATTTCTGATTTTCGCAAAAAGGGCCATATAATACGAATAAGCCAGGTATACCCCGCGGCGGCTGCCACGGTCAAGTTTCCTTATACCCGCGAGTGATGCCCTGAAATCTCCGGCGATATCCTCCTCAATCTGCTTCTTGTCAGCACTTGTGAAATTATTGAAGTCGACACCCGGAAAGTATATCCGCCCCCTGTCCTGGTAATCGCTCTTCATATCCCTCAGGAAGTTGACCTTCTGAAAGGCCGATCCCAGCAGCCGGGCCGGTTCCCTGAGGCTGTCAAAGCGAACCGGGTCATCATGGCAGAAGACCCTCAGGCACATCAGCCCCACAGCTTCGGCGGAGCCATAAATATACCTGCTGTAGCTCTGCCGGTCATGGTTCCTTTGTTCAAGGTCCATCTCCATACTGTAAAGGAAAGCTTCAATGAACTCCCTGTCTATATTATAGGTATTTACGGCCCACTGAAATGAATGGAGCACCGGGTTCGGGCTGACCCTTTCAGAAATTGCCTCAACTGTATCAAGCCGGAACCTGTCCAGTATCTCCCTCTGTCTGTGCCCGAAGAAGGTATCCACTATCTCGTCGGCGAGTCTGACAAATCCGTATATGGCATATATCGCAGGGCGATGCCTGACCGCGAGGGTGCGTATGCCAAGCGAGAATGAGGTGCTGTAGCCGGTGGTGACCACCCTGCTGCACCTCAGGGCGATGGTGTCATATAGAGTCAACTTCATGATCTATCCTCTGAACGGTTAGTTT
>SBFZ01000368.1 GCA_006227095.1 Bacteroidota bacterium
GGCAAACCATAAAAAAAAAAAAAAAAGAGGCAAGTCTTGCAGTCATTTAATTATCAGAATCAGATTCAAGTTATCTTATTGTATTAAGTCCGTAACTCACCGATAGTATTTCTTCACCGGGTTGTTGTCATCCGGACAATTGCATTTGCCGAGGCGTATAAACCGGTAACCGACACCCAGGGTCACCCCAGAGTTCCACATCGTCCGTGGATAATCTTCTGGGACAAGGTGCAGCAAAGCGTACTGCGCGGCATATGCCCTGACCCTGATAAACAAATCTGACTTGAACCTGTACTGAAACCCTGCTCCCAGGGTGGCTCCCAACCCCGTCATGTTGTCAATCGCCGACAGGGAAGGCTGCAATGAAAAAACAGCACCCGCATCGGCAAAGAACCACTTCAGAAAATCAACCCTCAATGCAAACGGCGCAGTCAACAGGCTTAATGAACCGTGCTCGTCCTCACCTCCTATCCCCGGCGCAGGACTGGTATAGTAGTACTGGTGCGAATATGACAACCCCGTTTCAAAGCTGAAGTGATCGCCAAACAACCTGCTGATGTCAATACCGGCAGTCCAGTAACCCTTTCCGTTAACCGATCCGGATCCGATAAGCTCCTGAAATCTGAATATGTCATTTCCTCCGCCTCCGGCAAATCCGGATATCTCTCCCCACCATGTTTTCTGTCCGGTGCAGATTCCGGAAGCTAAAAACAACGTAAAAAGGACTAAAAAGGTTTCATTTCTAAACATGCGAATGCCCATATATTCATATATTTCTTTGACTCTTCGCCTGATAAAAGGCATACCAGGCAATGAAAGCGAAACAAACAAGGGGTACGACAAACCCGGTTGCCATGCCCGACAGATCGGCAATCAGGCCCATCAGGACCGGACAGATTGCTCCGCCCACAATGGTCATGACAAGTACCGATGATCCTTTCTTTGTCATCCCTCCAAGGTCTTTAAGTCCCAACGCAAAAATCGTGGGAAACATTATCGACATACAGAAATAATTCAGGTAAAGTGCCACAAGGGAGGGCCAACCGAGGCCGAGCATAACCAGGGCCATGGCTGCGGTGTTGATAATTGCGTATATCCCAAGCATCATTCTCGGGCTGAACCAGCTCATGAAGAGTGATCCCATGAAACGGCCTGACATGAAAAAGAGAAAGCCGAGTGAAAGCATATAGGCAGCCTTCTCGGGTGAATATTCCGGCATGGTCTCCACCACGTAATTGATAAAGAAGCTATTTATTCCGGTCTGTGCTGCCACGTAGAGAAACTGCGCAACCACTGCGTACCTGAAATGTTTCACCCTGAACAGACCCCTGTAGGTTCCACTATCACCGTGGCTGTTATGCTCACCCTCGTGGATGTCAGGCATGCGTGTGATGACGAACATGAAGGCAACAACAAGTACAACCCCTCCTATCAGCATGTAGGGCAGTGCCATTGAAGAGAAACTGTTGGTACTGCCTGTCCCATTCCCACCCAGGATAAGCATCCCGCCCAGAGCCGGGCCGATGATCCATCCCAGTCCGTTGAACGACTGCGAGAGGTTCAGCCGCTGTTCAGAGGTCTCTTTTGGCCCAAGGACGCTTGAATATGGATTGGCGGCTGTCTCGAGGAAGGTCAGTCCGCACGCAATGACAAAGAGTGACAAAAGGGTGAACTCAAAGGTCTGGATAAAGGTAGCCGGCCAGAACAGAAATGCTCCGGCAGCATAAAGCAGCAAACCAGTAATAATCCCTTTCCTGTAACCAAACCTGCTCATGAAAAGACCCGCCGGAATGGCCATGATGAAATAACCCCCGTAAAGAGCAGCCTGGACCAGACCTGATCTCGCCTTGGTTATTCCCAGGATATCCTGGAAGTGCTTGTTGAGCACATCCAGCAGACTGTGAGCCACACCCCACAGGAAAAAGAGGCTGGTAACCAACACAAAAGGAAGAAGAAACTGTCGGGTCACAAGTGCCCCGGGGTGCTTTGTCATGGCATTCATACTCATAATAAGGGATTTGTCTTACAATATTTGCTATAATTTGCGAATATTACAAGCTCTCAGGTCATAGCTTTCACAGAGTCATTTCTTTTTCATAAGTTGCATGATACAATCAGAACAGACTGAGAATCATGAAAACCGGAATTGTCAGGCTGGCGTACCTGCTGCTTCTTGCTGCAATTGCCATCAGTGCTGCCTCCTGCAATGGGGGAAAGAAATTTGTTATTGAACCCGGGTCGAAATACCTGGTTGTAACCGGAGATACTCCAGACAGCCTGACCATCACCGCAGCCTCAGAGCTGGAAAGATATTTTTCCCTGATTACCCGGGTCCCGCTTAAAAATGTCTCCGGGAATGAGAAACCAAAAGGAACAATATACATCGGAAGATCAGGCATAGCCGATACTGCAGTCCTTCGTGAAATAGACGGTCTGAGCCGTGACGGCTTCCTGGCAATCTATTCAAAAGAGAGGCTCATAATAGCCGGAAATAACGGAAATGCTGACCTCGCAGCCGTGTATTCCGTTCTTGAGGAATCTGCCGGATGCATGAGATTCACTTCTGAGGAGGAGTATATTCCGTATCTCAGGAAAATAACAATACCCTCTCAGCACAGGATTCATGAACCTGCATTTTCATTCAGGGTGGCTCATTTCCCTGACAGGAATAACGGATCATTCACAGAGTGGAACAGGATGAGCACCTTTGACGAATGGGGATTGTTTGTGCATACCTTCCCCCGGCTGATGCCACCCTCGGAATATTTTGAGGCACACCCTGAATATTTCTCACTGGTGAACGGGAGACGCATCCGTGACGGACAGCTCTGCCTCAGCAACCCGGAGGTGATACGTATACTTACAGAAAACCTGGGCAGGCTGATTGCGGAGGAACCGGATAAAACATACTGGTCAGTCTCCCAGAATGACTGCATCAACTACTGTGAATGTGAAGAATGCCGGAAACTCTATGAGAAGTACGGTACAATATCGGGGGCCTATGTTGAGATGGCAAACAGTATTGCGGAAAAATTTCCGGACAAGCAGATCTCAACCCTTGCCTACCAGTTCACCCGCCAGGCACCACGGAATATCATACCGGCACCCAACGTGAATATTATGTTCTGCTCCATCGAATGCAACCGCAGTATGCCGCTTGCAACAGACCCGCGCAGTGCAGGCTTCGTAAAGGACCTCTCAGACTGGAGCAGCCTTACGGATAACATTTTCATGTGGGATTACGTGGTGCAGTTCAGGACATACCTGTGTCCGTTCCCGAATTTCCATACCATTCAGCCGAACATACAGCTTTTCAGGCAGTACGGCATTCCGATGATGTTCCAGCAGGGAAGCGGCAACTCCTGGTCTGATCTGTCCGAACTTAAACAATATTATATCTCGAAACTCCTCTGGAACCCGGATCTTGACGGCGATTCGCTTATCAGCCGGTTTATTGATACATATTACGGCGCAGCTGCACCGCATATTAAAAGTTATTATGACCTGTCACATTCAGCCCTGAAGGAGGTGGCTGATATTAAAAACCTTGACATCTACGGGCTGCCCTCATACTATTTCGGCTCTTTTCTCTCACGTGACCTCGTTGAAAGGTACCATTACATGATGGATATGGCCGAAAAGGCCGCTGCAAATGACAGTATAACCCTGTCAAGGGTTCTGCGTGCAAGAATGTCCGTGGACTTTGCCTGGCTTGATTATGCCCTGAATGCCGGTGAAACAGCCCTGTCATTCATCTCTTTCACACCGGGAGGGAAAAAGGTGAATAAAGATATGATGGCTGCACTTGACAGGTTCACTGAAAACAGTGAGAAAACCGGAATAAAAACTATCAGTGAACA
>SBFZ01000327.1 GCA_006227095.1 Bacteroidota bacterium
GAAAAAGAGGGGGTAAAGAAATTAATATACCAGGCTCCGTGGTTTGAGAATGGCCAGGTGGCAGGCCTGGTGGAACTCTCAATGGAAGTGCCTTTTACCATGGATCATTTCATTCGAACCTGAAAACCAGGCAAAAACTATGAAATTAATCGTAATAGAAGGACTTGACGGCGCCGGCAAATCTACACAGATTTCGTTGCTGAAGGAATGGTTTGCAGAACGGCAGCTCCACTGCAGGTATATACACTTCCCCCGTACTGATGCTCCCTACTTCGGAGAACTGATAGCCCGCTTCCTCAGGGGTGAGTTCGGTGACCTTGACAACGTTGATCCATACCTGGTTGCGATGCTGTATGCAGGTGACAGGAAAGATGCCGCGCCCATGATAGAAACATGGCTTGAAGAGAAATACTTCGTTATTCTTGACCGTTATACTTATTCAAACATCGCATACCAGTGCGCAAAGATGAACAGTGATCCGGAAGTAAAAAAACTGAGAGACTGGATAATGGATCTGGAGTTCACACACTTTGCCATACCCAAACCTGATATCAACATCTTCCTAGATGTCCCCTTCAGGTTTACTGAAGAAAAACTCAGGAATAAACGGCAGGGAGATGACAGGAGCTACCTGCTTGGGAGCAATGATATCCATGAGAGCAGTCTCGCTTTTCAGAAAAGGGTGCGTGATATATACACTGCCGTTGCAGCTGAAGACGAAACCCTGGTTGTGATTAATTGCAGTGATGAGAATAACCGGATGCTGGCACCGGGCGAAATCTTCAGCCTGATACTAGACAAACTAAAGGAAAAAAATATTCTCAGATGAAGTTACTGACACAGATCGCAAGGGTTTTAACCGGCCTCCTGTTCGCTTTCTCCGGTTTCGTGAAGGGAATTGATCCGATGGGCACTGCCTTTAAATTCGGTGATTACTTTATTGCCTTCAGGTTCGGTTTCCTCGATGACCTTGCCCTTCCCCTCTCTGTATTGCTCTGCCTCCTGGAATTTGTAACCGGGATGATGCTTCTCTCAGGCACTCTTGTAAAGCCTGCATCATGGATGGCTGCCATATTCATGGCCATTTTCACCCCACTTACCCTGGTACTGGCTCTCTGGAACCCGGTTTCAGACTGCGGCTGCTTCGGAGATGCCATCATACTGACCAACTGGCAGACATTCATTAAGAACATCATCATTGCAGTCCCGGTGGCCTTCGTTTTCCTCCGGCGCAATGATGAGACCGGGGTTATGCCTCTGAAAGCAGGACTGAACTTTACAATTGCATTTATTTTCCTGTTTCTTCTCTTCATACGGATAAACATAGCGTGGCTGCCCGTGATCGACTTCAGGCCATACAAGGTGGGCACCAATCTGGCTGAGGCTATGACCGTGCCTCATGACGCAGAACCCGATAAGTATGATATCAGGTTCATCTACGAAAAGGATGGCGTTCAAAAGGAGTTTACACTCAATGACTACCCTGCTGATGATACGGCATGGAAATTCGTTGATCAGAAGTCCGTGCTGATATCGAAGGGCTATGTACCACCCATCCATGACTTTACCCTTATTACGGCTGAGGGTGTTGACATGACCGAGCAGATAACCAGGCACCAGGGCGATATCCTCCTTATGGTGGCACGAAGGCTTGAAGAATCAGACAGGGACGGCCTCCTGAAGGGTTACAACCTTGGAATGGAACTGCAGAAAAGGGGGGCCGGATTCTTCATAGTAACAGCAACTGCCCCGGATGAGGCTGCACCCCTGGTAACAGGGTTCAATGCACTCTATGCTGATGAGACCACTCTCAAAACGATAATCAGGTCTGACCCGGGCTTCGTGTTGCTTCATAACGGAACGGTAGCAGCAAAATGGTCTTATCATAACCTGCCTGACAATAAAGAGTTTACAGGCGACCTTAATGCACTTGCCCTCCGGACACACAAATCGGCCGGAAACAGGCTGACAGCAATTGCATCAGTACTTGCCATACTGCTCGCGGTATCACTTACCCTCCCGTTCAGAAAACACTTTAAATAATAATTGCAGATAAACTTTAACAATTAAACCGTAATATGAGAAAGAAAATAGTTGCCGGTAACTGGAAGATGAATATGGATCTGAATGAAGGCCTTGCACTGGCGGAAGCGATCAACAGTCATTATGCCGTTAATCCCCCCGACGGAAAGGAAGTAATCATTTGCACCCCATTCATTCACCTTGGCATGTTGAGTAAACTGATCACTGCTTCGGGAGTAAGCTTCGGCGCCCAGAACTGCAATGACCACAGGTCAGGTGCCTATACAGGTGAAATATCAGCTGCAATGATCAAGAGTACAGGAGCCGGCAGCGTGATCCTCGGGCACTCCGAGAGACGCACCCTGTACGGAGAAACTGATGAGTTGCTTGCCGCCAAGACAGCCGAAGCCCTCAGAAACGGGCTGCGGGTAATATTCTGCTGTGGAGAGGTCCTTGCCGAAAGAGAGGGAAACAATCACTTCGGGGTGGTCAGGCGCCAGCTTGAAAAGGGTCTTTTCACCCTGACAACGGAAGATTTCGTGAAATGCATCATTGCCTATGAACCGGTATGGGCTATCGGCACAGGTGTTACTGCCAGTCCGGCACAGGCACAGGAGATGCATGCCTTTATACGTCAGCTGATTGAAGGCAGGTATGGCGGTGAAGTTGCTGCAGAAACCACCATACTCTACGGAGGCAGCTGCAAGGCATCCAATGCAGCCGAACTGTTCGCCAATCCTGATGTTGACGGTGGCCTTATAGGCGGAGCCTCACTTATAAAGGAGGAGTTCTGCAATATCGTCAGTGCCCTCTGAAACCAGTATGAAGAAGATCATCATCACTTTCCTGGCTGCCGCTGCCATCTCCCTTGAGCTGTCAGCACAGGTTCCCCAGCAGTTCTCCGGTGACACTGCAACTTTCACCGCCGAACTGACAGTCTTCATGGGAACCCTGGTGAACAAAACGGAAAAGGCTGAGGTTGATCTTTTCATATCTCTTTATGACAGTACCGCGTTCTCCGGAGCAGTCAAGGAGAGGATTGTAAACGTTGCAAGCCAGCTCAGAGGCCGCAGGATACGCCAGTCACCGGGATTTGTTTTCCTTGCCAGAACCCTGACTGATTTCATTGAGACCAGCCAGACACAGGATGGAATTCATGCCTGGCTTGACGGGCTGAGTGAGATGGCTTTTGATCCCCGGTTTCCAAATGCCTCGGTTGAAAAATATATCGAGGTGACCGGGCTTTTGCTGGTTGACAACACCATCTACTCATCCGGCTCGGTGCGATGGAAGGCAAAAGACGGTAAAGTGGAATTTGCAAGAGACACCGTGCTGAAAGTTGAGATTGAGGCTGTGACACTAACTGCCTTCCTGGGGAAAGACAGTACTTCTATCCTGAACTTTACCGGGACATACTACCCTGATCTGTTTCTCCTGTACTGCCGTGACGGGCTGGTCACCTGGGAGAAAGCCGGTTATGACCCTTCAGCAGTCTTTGCCAGGATCTCCGATTTTACCATTGATGTTACCAAAAGTGAATATTCCTGTGACTCAGCATTACTCACTCATCCAACCTACTTCAGGGAGCCTGTTCCCGGCCGTCTGACAGACAGGGCCGTCAATATCCCCTCCCCGGAAAAGGCCACAATGCCGCGTTTTGAGACATACGAAACCAGGTTTTTCCTCGATGAAATTTACAGAGGTGTTGACTATGAGGGAGGACTTGCACTTGAAGGAGCTATAGTAAGGGGGACCGGCTCTGACTGGTTCCCGGCAAGTGTCAAACTTCATCGTAATGACACCCTCGCTGCCCGGATAAGTTCAAGGAACTT
>SBFZ01000034.1 GCA_006227095.1 Bacteroidota bacterium
AGGCTTCATATCGAAACCCTGGAAGGGTATACACGGGTTACAATCAGCAATCCCTGGCAGAACACATCAGGCACTGAACACATATGGTACCTTGTCCCATTTGATTCACAGGTTCCCGGAGCTGCAACCGAAAAACAGGTTATCCGCACCCCGGTCAGGAGAATGATATGCATGTCAACCACCCATATTGCCATGATGAGGGCACTGGGAGCAGACTCTCTTATAACAGGCATATCCGGTTCAGCACTGGTCTATGACTCAGTCATCCGTGAAGCTGTAGAAAAGGGCCGCATCCGTGATGTGGGATATGAAGGTAACCTGAACAGGGAACTCATAATCTCGCTTGCCCCTGACCTGTTAATGGCGTATGGTGTTGCCGACCCTTCTTCAGGAAGCACTTCGAGACTGTCAGATTTAGGTGTCAGGGTATTCTACAATGCAGATTACCTGGAGCAACATCCTCTTGCAAGGGCAGAGTGGATAAAGCTGTTCGGACTCCTTACCGGCAGGGAAAAGATGGCAGACAGTATCATCTCCTCTGTTTCAGCCTCATACATGGAGCTTGCAGAAAGGGTAAAGGCAAGTATCACAGACAGGCCTCCAGTGCTGCTGGGTGCACCATGGGAGGATGTATGGTACATCTCACCGGCAAATTCATATATTGGCCGGCTGGTGGAGGATGCGGGCGGAGATTACATTTTTCGCGATATGACAGGTGCCAATTCGGTCCCGGTTTCAGTTGAGTCTGTATTCCGTAGAGCTGCTGAGGCTGAAATATGGATCAATCCTGGCAGTGCCGGCAGTCTGGCTGATATTGTTGATGCAGATCACCGTCTCGCCTCCCTGCCTCTTTTCAAAAAAGGGAACATCTGGAATAACAGGAAGCTGGTCACATTATCTGGCGGGAATGATTACTGGGAGGGTGCAGTGATAAGGCCTGACCTGCTTCTTGAAGACCTGGTGTCAATAATTCATCCTGAACTGATGCCCGGATATGAACAACACTATTATTTAAGGCTGAAATGAGCCAGGATAGGGTAAGGATCATAACTGCCATGGCCGGACTTGCATTCATAGTCCTGCTTTTGTTCATGGCTGATCTTTTCCTTGGAAGTACCCGTCTCACGTTTTCGGGTGTGCTGCAGTCACTGTTTGGTAATGGAGACCCTGGTGACGAGATAATTGTGATGCAGTTCCGTCTTCCAAAGGCTGTCACTGCAGTGATAGCAGGAATGGCCATGTCAGTGAGCGGCCTCCTGATGCAGACTCTTTTCCGTAACCCTCTTGCCGGGCCTGATGTACTTGGAGTCAGCTCCGGCGCCGGACTGGGGGTGGCGCTGACTATTCTGACAATCACACCTTTGTTCTCCCTTCACCCGGGAAGCATTTTCACGGGGTGGGGAGTGATACTGGCAGCATGGGCCGGGGCCGGAGCGGTGATGATAATTATTATGGCTGTTTCCTCCCGTATGCGCGATATCATGACCGTTCTGATTGTGGGCCTGCTTCTGGCCAGCGCCATCTCGGCTGTGGTAAGCCTGTTGCAGTATTTCAGCAATGAGACCATGCTCCGGACCTATGTCATATGGACCATGGGGAACCTCGGTAACATATCGTACACACAGATAAGGGCGCTGGCGCTGGCCACAGCAGCAGGTTTTGCCATCGCCTTCATCATGATAAAACCGCTGAATGCGATGCTGATGGGTGAGACCTTTTCGATGACCGTAGGGGTGAGGGTCCGAAAGGCACGTGTCATACTGCTGGCATCGGCAAGCATCCTGGCCGGCAGCGTAACCGCCTTCTGCGGACCCCTGGCCTTTATCGGCGTGGCTGTGCCGCATATTGCGAGGCTTCTCTTCGGCACAGGCGATCACCGGGTATTGATGCCCGGAACAGCACTGAGCGGGGCTGCAGTACTCCTTCTCAGTGACCTGGTGTCAGTGCTTCCCGGAGGCGGTCATATTATACCGGTAAATACCGTTACTTCACTGATAGGTATTCCGGTTGTATTGTGGATTATACTCGGCAGGAAAGGACTGGGAAGGAGGTTCTGATGGGAATGGATGGAATTATTGCAGAGACAACAGACCTGGCAATAGGCTACCGCAACAGGAAAAGAGTTGCCACGGTTATGAAGGGCCTGACGCTCAGGGCCCGGCATGGTGAGCTTGTAGCCCTTATCGGAAGGAACGGTACCGGCAAGAGCACGCTTCTCCGTACCCTGGCAGGCATCCAGCCTTCACTGGCGGGTGAAATACTGATTGAAGGCAGCCCATTATCAGGACTTGGTGCAGCACGCCTTCCCCGGATGGTCAGCTTCGTGTCCACCGAACCGGTTGCCCTTCGGAATATCAGGGTGCGTGATGTGGTGGCTCTTGGAAGGTTCCCGTATACCAACTGGATAGGTACCCTTACGAAGGAAGACAATGAGGTTGTGGAGTCGGCACTTGAAGCTACAGGTATCGCCGGGCTGGCCGGAAGGAGCATTGACAGCATCTCTGACGGGGAGAAGCAGCGCACCCTGGTTGCGCGCTCCCTGGCTCAGGACACCGGGCTTCTGGTCATGGATGAACCTACAGCATTCCTTGACCTGCCTGCAAGGTATGGTATTGTAAGCCTCCTCCGTCGTTTGACAAGGGAAAAGGGAAAGTGTGTCATATATTCCACGCATGACCTGGATACGGCAATCAATGAGGCAGACAGGATATGGCTCATGACCAGCGACGGAGTAAGTGAGGGTGCTCCTGAAGATTTGATGCTTACAGGCAGGCTTGCCAGGGCCTTCGAGAGCCCGATGGTGTCATTCAGCGTTTCTGACGGCACTTTCAGCTTTGTGAGAAGCAGGGAGACAGGCATTGCACTGGAGGGAAGGGGAAAGGCGGCAAGGATGACTGCCCGGGCACTGGCAAGGTGTGGATACAAAACTGACCCGGAGGCATCTCTCAGGGTCACTCTGACGGAAGGTGAATCAGGAACGGAATGGACTGTAACCGACGGCAAGAGTGAAAATCGTTACAGGTCTTTATATGACCTGGTTACAAGCCTGCCGGAAGCAGGTCAGTGAGACATGTACTTGCGGTAGGTTTCAATAAAGGACGGGACATCATCTACTGACAGCCTCTTGGCAATAATCTTCTTGTCTCGGTCAAGTATGTATATCAGAGGCGTGGAATCAACATTGTACAGGGAATCAAACCTGCTCATACGTTGCGGATCCCACCCGTTGATCCAGGAGAGAGAGTTGTCAACAATGTACTTTTCCCACTTCTCCCTGTCATGCTGGGTACAGACAGCAAACACCTCAATACCCGAACCTCTGGCCTTATCATAATACTCCTTCAGCCTGGGAGTAGTCTCCTTGCAATGTCCGCAGTCAGGCTCCCAGAAATAGATAATGGTAAACTCAGCATCAGAGTCATAGAGCGAAACATAGTGGCCGGCGAAAGAGCCCATCAGCAGTTCAGGAGCCTTCATTCCGATAAGGTTAGGCCTGAGCCGGGCTACCCTCTTTTCAAGGTCAGCTATGTATTCTTCCGAAGCCCACGGAGCCTTCCCTGCAAGATAGACCCTGTCAGCCAGGTGAACTACTACCGCATCATGACCCATTATTTCACTTGAGGCATATTTGTTCATCAGCCAGACAGCGACATACTGGAATACATCCTCATTTACAGAACTCATTTCAAGAAGCCTGTCAGCTTCCTTGATGATGGAATCAGGCATCTGAATAACCACCTGCCTGAAGAACTGATCAAGCCGGTTGCCAAGGACAGGGCTTCGTATCAGCCCCGGCTCCGAAAAATCAGTATTATCGAAAAAATGTTCCTTATAGCTGTTGTATGA
>SBFZ01000291.1 GCA_006227095.1 Bacteroidota bacterium
ATGGAGCAATGCTCAGGCATACCGGCAGGTTTGTGACCGCCGTGTCGCAGGTGAGGCTTGTGCCGGCCGGTGAGCCGGTGAGCTACGGATGCAGGGGTGCATCTGATCATGACAGGGAGATTGCAGTACTGCCGGTGGGGTACGCTGATGGTCTGCGCAGAGAGCTTGGAGAAGGAAGGGGAAGCCTGTTTATCAGGGGCCACAGGGTGCCGGTCACCGGAACCATATGCATGGATATGTGCATGGCAGATGTAACGGGACTGAATGTAAAAGCCGGAGATGAAGCGGAAATATTCGGAGCCAATATTTCAATTGAGGAGATTGCCGCCCTGTGCAACACAATACCATATGAGATCCTGACCTCAGTGCCTCCGAGGGTGAAAAGGGTATATGTGAATGAATGATCAGCCCAGCTGACTGATCTTCTCAAGCCTGGCCTGGTCAACAATGCTGATCTTCTTTCCGTCAAGCAGGATGACAGATTCTGAAGCAAACATTGATAGTGTACGGATGGCGTTTGAAGTGGTCATGTTCGAGAAGCAGGCAAGATCTTCGCGTGAGACGTAGGCCCTTATTGTACGGCCGTCATTCTCCACTCCGTAGGTATCACGCAGAACCAGCAGTGACTCAGCAAGCCTGCCCCTTATATGCTTCTGGGTCAGTGAAACCGTCCTCCGGTTTGAGAAAGAGAGTTCAAGTGCCATCATCCGCATTAGTTTCATTGAGAGATCCGGATTGCGTCTGAGCAGCTTCATAAAAGGATCCCTGTCGAACCTGCACACCCCTGAATCTTCTATTGCAACAGCAGATGCAGAATAGGCCGTACCTGAAATAAAGGCCGCAAAGCCTATCAACCCCTGTGGCCTGACCATCCTGATAATCTGTTCCCGGCCTCCGATTCCTTCCTTGTAAACCTTGACCTTGCCGCTTGCCAGGCAGTAAACTCCGGCCGGCCTGCTGCCCTCGTGAAAAATCATTTCCCCCTTTTTCAGGGCAACACATGCATGGTCCTGCAGGAGATACTCCTTATCCCTGTCAGGCAGTTCCCTGAACAGTGAAAAAGGGCCTTCTATGCATTGTTCGAGGTACGGATTTGTATAAAGCATTTCCCCTTATGTTTAACAACATAACAAAGATATTAAAAAAGTGCACAAATGGGAAAATTAACTTTTTTTAACACACTACTGTTCAAGTAGTTGTGTGCGGAATGGTTAAGGTTGGCAAAGGTGGTTGCCGGAGGCCGGTTTTAACTGACCGGGTGGCTGTCCGGGAGCGGTTTTTAAGTGGATGTTGGTTGTGTGATGCCGGTAATAACTGACCGGGTGGCTGTCCGGGAGCGGTTTTTAAGTGGAAGTTGGTTGTGTGATGCCGGTTTTAACTGACCGGGTGGTTCTCTGCCGGATTGTTATCACCTGTAGTGTGAAATAATGGGAATTCTTCTGCCTGTTCCGAATGCCCTCGAAGATACCCTCAGGATTGGAGGTGTCTGTTTTCGTTTGAACTCACTGGTACGTACCAGCTTAATTACCTTTTCAACCAGCATGGCGTCAAAACCATCCGCAATAATCCTTTCAGCAGGCCATTCGAGGTCAATATACCTGAAGAGCACCTGGTCGAGCTGACTGTATGGCGGAAGTGAGTCTGTATCGAGCTGGTCAGGTTTCAGTTCGGCAGAAGGAGGTTTTGATATTATGGCATTCGGAATTATCTCCCTCTGACTGTTGATCTCCCGGGCGAGACGGTAGACTTCTGTCTTGTAGACATCGCCGATGACTGACAGTCCGCCTGCCATATCGCCATAAAGGGTGCCGTATCCTGTCGCTGCTTCGCTCTTGTTTGAGGTATTCAGCAGAACGTATCCGAACTTGTTTGCGAAGGCCATTAGTATCAGTGCCCTGAGTCTGCTCTGGATATTTTCCTCGGTTACGTCAGGTTCCTTCCCGGCAAAGAAGGGTTGCAGGGTTTTGTCAAGGGCTTGCCGGGCTTCTTCAATGCTTACTATGTGGTATGGAATTCCAAGGGTTTCAGCCATCCTGACGGAATCTGAAACGGAATGGCCGGATGAGTAAACTGACGGCATGAGCAGGGCGAGAGTGTTTTCAGGTCCGAGGGCTTCAGCTGCCAGGGCTGTGACGACAGCTGAATCAATCCCGCCTGACAGTCCGATTACTGCTTTTTTCATTCCCCCCTTGCTGAAAAAATCCCTTATTCCGGTCACCAGTGCGCGATGGATATAACCCGTCATGTCATCGGGCAGAAGGGGAGGAAATGAATACCTGCTCCTGTCACATCCTGGTGCAGGCAGATCAACTATCCTGACCTCTTCAGCACAGAAGGCTAGTTTTTCGAGCACAGTACCGTCAGCATCAATAAGTACGGAAGAGCCGTCAAAAATCAGTTCGGTGTAACCGCCGGTCTGGTTCACGGATACGAGAGGCATTCCGTACTCCATTGCATTGCGTATGAATACCTCCTCCCGCACCTTTATGCGGTTGTGGGAGAATGGATTGGCTGCAATATTAATTATGAATGAAGGGTTGTCCTTCATCAACTCATCGAGTGGTGTGACGCCGTAAAGGCGCCATAGCCCCTTGTCGCCGAAAGGCTGTTCATCCCAGATATCCTCGCAGATGGTTACAGCCATTCTCATGCCTTTCAGTTCAACTGTCTGAAAGTGGCTGCCGGGCTGGAAGTACCTGTCTTCATCAAAAATGTCATAGGTTGGCAGGAGGGTTTTGCTGACGACAGCCTTTATCTTTCCTTCACTGAGGAAGAAAGCTGAATTGTGCAGGTTTTTGCCATATACGCCGGTATTTGGTGATGGTCCTCCGACAATTGCTGCAATGTCATTGCAGGCTGAGGCAATTTCATTGATTGCAGCCAGGGATGATGAAATGATATCACTCCTGTGGAGGAGGTCCAGAGGCGGGTATCCCGTGACGGCCATCTCGGAGAAAACGGCAAGGTCAGCGCCCCCGGTCCGTGCTTCATCCAGGGCTGCCAGGATCTTGCCCTTGTTGAATGGTATATCTCCCGGGATATAGCTGAGCTGGGCGAGGGCAACCTTCATGGCTGGTTTTTCAGAACTTCAAACCCAGTCTGAACCTGAACATCCTGAGGCCTGACCTGTCATCCGGCTGGTTGACATCTTCCAGGTCCTTTGTTATATCAAAGAAATCCTGGGCGTAGCTGAGACCTGCAATTATTGAGGCATCGATGCCAAGTTCATATTCCACTCCCCCTCCTATATGCCATCCGGCATTCATGCCGAAGACCTCCTCTTTTGCATTTTCATCGAAGATCTGCAGTGCAGGGAGATCAACTGTTGATTTGAGGAGCATCCTGATATCAAAGCCGAGGTCGGTAAAATAGGTAAGGTAACCCACCTGGTTTGTCTGAAGCCTGATTCCCGCAGGGATATTCATATACTTCAGGTTGTACTTCACCTCCTCGCCGGGAGCCAGGATCTGCGGGTCCAGGTTCTTGAAAACCATAGTATGGGGTTCCGCAGCACTCTGCCTTCCGCCAGCCGAGATGAAGCTTATGCCCGATGAGATTGCATAGTTTTCCGCAAAATAATGGATCACATTCAGGCCTATGTCGAAGCCGGCCCTGGCTCCTTCGCTCATGTATTCTGACTCGTTCGAGCCCATCCATGAAATCACAGGATCAGCGTGAACCACGAATACAAGCTCCTGTGAATGGGTGCGTGCCGTCAATCCTGCTGCCAGGATAATCAACATTGCCCTGGCTGCCATCCGGTTGATTATTCTTTTCATCTTCTCATTGTTTGCCGGTCTAAAATTATAAATAAATGTCCTTATTTTGTAATGTAAACAACACATAAGAGTCCGCATGACCCGATTTGCGAAATTAATTGTCATTCCTTTCCTGGTTCTCCTTGCGATATTTTCATCCTCATGCCGGCGTGACCCGTACCGGGTTAATATTTCCGGTATTGACCTCGATCTTGGAATAAGGGACCTCGGGAGCGAGATATTCGGCACTCCGCCCAACGAAATCGCCTCAAAGGCCGATTCTCTCATCATTGAATATGGCAAAGCCATGAAAACATACAGTGCAGTCACAGGGCTTGGAGATCCGGGCGATGAGCAGTGGAAGCAGGCCTTTGTGCTGTTTGCCACCGATCTCCGCAATCTCGACCTCTGGGACAGTGTCAGGAAGGTCTGGCCGGACAATGAGAGGCTGCGGAGAGAACTGGAGAGTGCCTTCCGGCACTACAGGTACTATTTCCGTGACCGGTCCGTACCGGAGGTGATCACATGCATTTCGATATTCAACAACAGCATCATTGTTGATGATTCGCTTCTGATGATTAGCCTTGACAGGTACCTTGGGGAAGGCTCATCCTATTATCCTTCATTGGGCATTTACAATTACCAGGCCCGGAAGATGACTCCTGACTATACTGCCTCCGACTGCATGTATGCCTGGGCGGCTACGGAATGGGACTACAACTCGTCAGGATACGGTACAAAGACACTGCTTAACACCATGCTTCATGAGGCCAAGCTGGTATATTTCACCAAAAGGATGATGCCGGCACTCCCTGATACCATTCTGTTCGGTTTTACAGAGAGGCAGATGGATTTTTGCAGGAGCAACGAAGGGATGATATGGGAGTACCTGCTGAGCAAGGACCTTCTCTTCTCAACTGACGGGTTCCTTATCAGGAAGTTTACGGGAGAGGCTCCGTTTACGAGCTATTTTACAGAGGAGTCACCCGGCAGGGCGGTTGTATGGACCGGGTTCCGGATCATTGAGAGGTATATGAATAACAATCCCGATGTGACCATGGAGGAGCTGATGGCGATGACGGATTGTCAGACTATTCTGGCCGGGGCAAAGTACAATCCATGACAGTACCAGGGAAATGATGTGCCGGTTACCGGCCCCGGGTGAAAAAAAGAAAGAAGCCACCCCTGCGGGCAGCTTCCTCTTTTCCTAAAACGGGAATGCGGTTTAAGCCGGATGAATTGCCTCAACAGGGCAAACGTCGGCGCAGGCACCACAATCGGTACATATATCCGGGTCAATCTTATAGATATCACCTTCAGATATAGCCTCAACCGGACATTCATCTATACAAGTTCCGCAAGCTGTGCAATCATCTGTAATTTTGTAAGCCATTACTAATGTTTTTAAAGATTACGGCTGTAAAATTATCTCTTATTTTTATTCTTTCCTAACTTAGGAACAAATAAAAAAAATCGCCCCGCCAATGGGGATTTTTTGTGCCGGCCAGGCAGCGGTATTCCCGGCGGGCAGCATATTCCTGCCGGTTGGCTGATTCCCCGGAGGGTGGATGGTTTTCTGTCGTGTGGCAGATTCCCCGCCGGGCGGATGGTTTCCGGTTGAGTGGCAGATTCCCAATTGGCAGATGATTCCAGGTTGCTGGGCAGATCCCCAGTTGTGTCGATGGAAATCAGAAGTCAAGACTGAAGGAAAGGTAGAATATCCTTGGAAGGAGGTAGCCGTTGTCAACGCCCCAGGCTACGTCAGCCCTCACGAAGTAACCGAATATCTGTGCCCTTGCCCCGCCGCCGAAGCCCATAACCAGGGGGTCACGCATGGCGTCGATGGTCACCGTGACAGGACCGTTCTGGTAGACCTTGTCATCCCAGTAATTTTCATTACCCCACGGATTCCATCCTGACCATGCCATTCCGACGTCATAGAACCCGACGATCTGGAAGCTGTTCAGGAAATTTGACCTCAGGGGGTGACCTGCGAAATATCTGATGACAGGCCAGCGGACTTCACTGTTGACAAGGGCGAAGTTACTGCCGTTGCGGATGTTCTGGGAGAAGCCTCTCATATTGGTTGCCAGTGCCTGGAAACCGTAGTTGACATATGGGTTTACCGGCACGGTCTGGTCAAACATAGGTACCCTGTTGAAAAGGTATCCCATCCAGTTGTCAACGCCACCCATGTAATATATAAGCCTTGAAGGCCCGAAGGAGGTGCTGGCTGCAAACCTGTTGGCCCAGATCAGGTCACGGTGGATCTTCTGGTAATGCCTGAAGTCAGCACCAAGAACCACCATGTCACTATTCTTTTCACTCACTTCACGGTAGTATTCACCGAACACCTTGAAACGGGTGCCGTAATAGATATTGATGGTTCTCTTGCGCGTATTGTCATAGATAACCTCACCCTTCACCCCGGCCCAGTGACGGTCAAAGGAAGGGGCGCTGAGAGTTGCCAGGTCAGTTGACTGTATGACGTAATTGTCATAACGGTAGGTAAGGGTACCTTTCAGTGCCAGTACTGCACTCAGTGGTTTTCTCAGCGAGAAGTAGGTTGTATAGCTCTTTATCTTGTAGTAACTGGTGTCATTGTAGCTGTCAAATGACTGTTTGTGGAAAATCACCTGTTTGTCAAAACGGCCACGCAGTGCCTCGAGGCTGACCAGGTACTCATTGCTGTCAAAATTACCCGAAAACCTGAAACCGCCGGTGATTCGGTAATCTTCAAAAAGGTCTATGGTTCCTATTTTAAACAGCATGTTCAGGCCCGGATTGAAATACGGTGCTCCTCCGTTATAGGCCTGGTAGGTATTGTTGAGAAAGTTGAAGTCGATCTGTGTGGCAGTATAGTTATTGTAAAACGCAGGGCGATAGACAAGGGCATCGGGCATTTTAAGCCTGGTGGTGTCAAGATCAATGTCCATATAGTCTTTTCTCCACTGCAGCTCATAAAAGTTTTCCTTCTCCTTTTCAAACACGTAGTTGCGGAAGTCTATCGGTTCATTGGCGGGGGCATAGTATTCATAGAGGGGTTTTTTGAGGGTGTCATTCATGCGTGCCCTTTCGGCCAGGAGCCAGTCCCTTACCTGGTTGATGCTGTCAGCAGCCCTGAGCATTGCGCTCTCCTCCATCCGCCACATTGTTGTCTTTATCTCATCACCTTTAACCGCTGGTGCGTCTGATGAGGGTCCGGAGAGCAGCCTGTACCTTCCCCTGTCAAATATCACGGCTGCATCCTGGCCTCCGTTACGGTCAAAGGCTTCCAGATTCCTTGGGAAATCAGTGGTCTGGCGGGGGTTGATGAAATATGAGTAGTGAAGTGCTGTATCTATATATGCAATTGCGCTGTCAATGGTTCCGGTATAATGATTGAGTATTCCGTTCCCGTTGCCTATGAAGCCTGTTGATGAGGCTGATGGCAGCACCGGTTCAGTCATATCCTGCATTGACCCTTCGGCAAGCCTTGTCAGTTTGCCATCGCCGGCCTTAAGGTCATAGGTGAAGAGATTGAATGTCAGTCCTGTCTTCTCCTGCGGATCACCCTTATTGGTGAGGGTGTCTGACAGCCTGTTCGATGAAAAGATGATAGTTTCATCCTTTCCTTTCACGAATGACGGATTGAGGTCATCGGCCACATCAAAGGTGATCCGTTCATTTGTGCCGCTGATGATGGTGTGGACGTAGATATCAGTCATGCCTCCGATAACTGCGGAAGCCAGGAGGCGTGAACCGTCAGGTGAGTATGAGATTGAAAGCACCTTTTCGAAGAAAGGCATGGTACGCTGCTCATATTTCTTTTCCGCCACACGGTAGAAATAGAGCTGAACGCCTCCTTTTTCCTCATTGGCAAAGGTCAGTATCTGACCCCCGGGATGCCAGGTAAGCACCGGGTAGGTATGATCAACAGACTGTTCGTACTTGGGTTCAACCGCAAAGATTTTGTCAGTCTTGCCTGTAGAAGTGTCATAGAGCCAGATTTTCCTCTTTCCCCAGTCATTGGATACCCAGGCAATGTAGCGGCCGTCAGGACTGACCTTTACCTCGGTGAACCGTTCATACGGCCTGGCTTTCCTGATCTCCCGGGGGACCGTGTAGTTTTCACCAGGCTTCACAGCATAGTAGTCTGCGTAGAAACTTCTCCAGTCACGGTAGGTATCCTTGATGCTCTTACCCAGGCCGTAAAGGAACCCATCCTCTATATTCCTGTAGATTTTGGAGAGGTATATTATATTCGGAATAATTGCATTTCCATAGGTTTCGCCTATGTATTTCCAGAATGAGTGACCCGCAAAGACAGCCTCCTCGTATTCGAGGTTATCGAGGTTCTTGTAGCGGTTGTTCTCGAAACCGTCCCTGACGCGGTTATCCGTTTCACTGTCCCATCCGTAGGCAACATAATTGATCAGCCCCTTGATGTACCAGTCGGGGATCTGGATCTGATTGCCGCTTGTTGTCCGGTCCCGAAGGTCAGCATTGTAGATCATCTCATATACAACCACTTCGGCAATGGCTGAGGCTATCAGTTTGCTGAACTCTTCATGGTCACCGTTGAACCATAGCATTATCTTGTTCTTGATGACCCTGCTGTAGCCTCCCACGTTGTAGTCATCCTCGGCGGATATCAGGCCCACATTGCTTTGCCTGAAGTCGTTCTTCTTGTTGTATATGATCAGTATCGGGCGCTTGTCAAGGGTGTAGTCGAAATAGTCCTCAATCTCGTTGAGCTTTTCAAATGCAACCTTGCTGGCAAATTCCGCAACCTCACGGCCGAACTCGTTGTAATAGCAGTCTATCTCCTCAAACCTGAAATAGGTCCAGTAAAAGTCCCTGTACTGCACCCTGTTCTTGCCAAAGGTCATCTGCATGCCGTTATAGAACTGTCCTGCAGCAGGAGCCACAGTAAGAACGGACAGGATTGCCAGAAGCGGTATAAAGAGTCTTTTGCTTGTCATAAGTGCCTGGCGGGCTGCTTCCGTTTACCGATCAAAATCTGTTCCAAACAGGAGCATCCTGGAGACAAAACTAATCGATAAACCAATAAAAAAACAGCCGCTTATACTTTTTTTTTTTTTTTTGTGGTTATTATGATACAACCATTATGGCGTGATTTTTGTTGAATCAGTGAATTGACAATTGATTGGCCTTGCAAGGGTGGTAAACATAAAAAATTATGAAAAAGAGTTTAGTATTTCTGGTCTTTCTGGTGTTTTATGCCGGGCTGACAGCACAGCCGAAAATAAATTTTGTCAACACACGGCATGATTATGGTACAATAAAGGAGGAGGCCGGCAAGCAGGAGGCAGTATTCAACTTCACCAACACCGGTGATTCAGTGCTTGTAATTACGAGAGTTCAGTCATCCTGTGGCTGCACGGCGTCTGACTATACCAAGTCACCTGTTCCTCCGGGAGGCAAGGGCTTTGTCACAGCCGTTTTTGATCCGCGCGGTTACAACAGCCGGTTCGCGAAAAGTGTGACTGTCTATTCCAATGCAAAGCCGGCTGTCACGGTACTTATCATTGAGGGTACTGTTACCCCGAGGGAGAAGAGTGTTGAAGAGCTTTATACATTTGCTGTCGGCCCTGTAAGGTTCCAGTCCAACCACCTGGCATTTACGACAACAAAGAAGAATGAAAAGAAGATCAGGGTGATGCCTGTAATAAATACTTCGAAGGAGGCTGCAACGATAGAGTTTGAAGGTCTGCCAGCCCATCTCAGGCTTAAGGTATCTCCTGCAACTCTGAAACCGGGTGAAAAGGGGATTATCGAGGGAACCTACGATGCAAACCTGAACAACGACAAGTGGGGTAACGTGAATGACCTGGTGCGGATGAAGGTCAACGGAGAGCCGATGCCCAACATTTATCTTTATGTTTCAGCCAACCTGGTTGAGGATTTCTCATCCCTCTCGGCCCAGGAACTTGCCAGTGCTCCGGTATTCAAGCTGGAATCGAATACTGTCGATTTCGGGAAGATAATGCAGAATTCAACTGCTGACGTCGAATTCTTCTTCACCAACGAGGGGAAGAGCGATCTTGTAATCAGGCATGTCAAATCGGGATGTGGCTGCACTGCACTTATGCCAACCGAGAATGTGATCAAGCCCGGAGCAAAGAGCTCAATCAAGGCCAAATTCAGTTCAGGTGGTTATAAAGGACAGATATACAAGAATATATTTGTTTACACCAATGATCCCAAGAACTCAGAGGTTATGCTGATGATCAAGGGTGAGGTACTTGTGGAAGGAGACAAGGCGAAGTAGAGAATACGGGGGCAATGGTGCGATGAGCAGGGAAAAGCAGTCAACAGGGGCTCTCTCGGTACAACAGGGAGTACCCCAGCCTCCGAGTATTAATCCTGAAATGCTGAACCGCCTGAAGAAGAACAGGCGGCGCCGGCTGACTGCCGATGATTATGTCGACGGCATCCTGAGGGGTGACCGGACAATCCTGAGCCAGGCTATAACACTCACAGAGAGCAGCCTCCCGGAGCATTATGAAATTGCACAAGCCGTGGTGGAACGTTGTCTTCCTGCCAGTTCACGGTCTGTAAGGGTTGGCATCACAGGTGTTCCCGGAGCAGGTAAAAGCACTTTCATTGATACTTTCGGTACTCTTCTTACACGGCATTACGGGAGACGACTTGCCGTTCTGGCCATCGACCCGAGTAGCCAGCAGAGCGGTGGCAGCATCATGGGTGACAAGACCCGGATGGA